>JALOPY010000521.1 GCA_025453735.1 bacterium
CTGCTTCTCGTAGTCTTCTATGATCATGCGGGCGAGAGCTTCCGCCTGTTCCTTTTGCCCCACGTCGGGCAATGGCGGCTGGCTATTTGATTTCGGTCCGTTGCTCAATATCAGACGAAGCTGGTATGACGATCAGCCAATCATCGATGAAGTCAAGCGATTTGTAAAATTGGGCGGACAGCGAAAAAATCTGGATATGAGCTCAGTCGCCGAAATCGCTGCGGTTTACGATGCCAAAAGTTTGTTTGTAACGAAACACTGGAAAACCGAAGCGCCTTATTCAAAGGGCGCCGATTGCCTCGATTTTTTCACCCATTGGTTTTGCAATTCCCAGGCACGGGCATTTCATCGCATGGGCGCTCCCCTGGATTTTCTCTATCGATTCGACTTGAAGCCCGAAAATGCCACAAAATATCGGCTGTTTTTAATGGTCAATCTTTTTTATTTGACTGAAAAAGAAGTGGATGTTTTGAGAGGAATTTTTAAAGATAGTGGCGCTACGGTTGTTTGGTTTTATGCCCCAGGATTTGTGAGCTCTGAAAAACTGGATTTGGAGCAGATGGAACGATTGACTGGCTTCAAATTCAAAGTGAATGACCAGCCAGGTCCGATGTTGATTCGCTGTCAATTTGATAACATCGAATTGACATTCGGCACAAGGAAAGAGCGGTTTCCTCGATTTGTTGTTGCTGACAAAAAAGCCGAGCCGTTAGGATTTTGGGCAGATCGAAATGAAGTCGCATTTGCCTGGAAGGAAGTCGAAGGCTGGAATTCCGTTTATGTTGGCACGGCTCCGCTGCCCGTGGAAATTTTGCGATGGCTGACACAAAAATCAGGCGCAAGGTTGTGGAGCATGAAGCCAGATATCGTTCGAGCGACCGAGGATGCAGCCATGATTGTTGCTACGGAAGATGGAGAACGATTATTTCATCTGGCAAAAGAGATGAAAGAAGTTGATAGCGAAAAATTGGAAAAGGAACATCGCCTGAATTTGGAAATGGGAACGGTGAGAATTTTTACGACTTGATGAATTGGTTAATATACCACGGATTATGGAAGTGAGCGGCACGTTGATTAATCCGATTGATATTTTAGAAAAAAAGGCAGAGTCAATTACACATGAATCGTAGAGCAGGCTTCCTTTTTGTTATCATAGTTTGTGCTATTATCAATTTCCATGAAAATGTTTTGTCGCAACAAACCAAAAGTAGCGAGATTTCTGATATGCAAATCGACAGGGCAATACTCGATAAATGGTCGGCGCCGTACCGAAATTGGCATTATTACCCTGATTTTGTTGTCTCGGCTTCCCTGGAAAAAGATTTGAATTTTACGATGGTCGATGGTCCCAACGTCTTTCGTCACGGCGATGAGTGGCGCATGTTCTATTTCGGTTATGATGATACAGGCTATCAATCGTGCCTTGCGACTTCAGATGATTTAATCCACTGGGAACCAAAGGGATTGGTGATGAGTTATGGCAAAGCAGGCGCTTTCGATTATGGCGGTGTTGTTTTTGTGGGACCCCTTTTTGACTCATTTAATATGAGCCAGTCGCCACGCCTGAAAAAATGGCAGGGAAAGTATTGGGTGATGTATGGGTGCTATCCGCAGCAGGGTGGCTATGAATTGGGTCCTGGCGCCCAGGGACTTGCCTGGAGTAAAGATGGATTGAAGTGGCAGCGCCATTCCGCAGATACCCCAGTGCTTTCGATTGAAGGCGCTGCGGAGTGGGAAAATCGAGTGATTTATTCCCCCTGTATTATCGAGCATGAAGGCAAATTCTGGAATTTCTATAATGCGAAAGGTGTGGCGGGGCGGGAGCAGATCGGATTTGCTACTTCGACAGATTTAATTCACTGGAAAAGGCATGACGGGAATCCCGTCATCAACAATAATCCTGGTGGCTATGATGCGCTCTTGGCGGCGAATCCCGAAATCTATTGGGATAAGGATCATTGGCTGATGTTTTATTTCGGCGCATCCCGAAATAATCCTGATAAAAAAGTTCATGCTCATTCCTTGATGGCGTTTTCGCTGGATTTGATTCATTGGACAGTTCATCCTGAGCCGATTTTTATGGCAGGCGGTCACCCCGATGGTCTGGATGAAATTCATGCCCATAATATTTCTCTTGTTTATAATGAGAAGAATGACACCCATTATATGTTTTATTGTGCGGTTGGAAAGAAGGGCAGGGGGATTGGATTGTTGACGAGCAAATCGTTAGTTGAGTGAGTTTGAACTTTATTATTCGGATCAGAAATGAAAAGACGAAATTTTCTGGAAAAAATCTTGATAGCTGGGGCTTCGCTTTTTACATCAACTCTATTGGCAAAGGACGGACGAATGACAGGAACTAAAATTATGGATCATCAGAAAAAAATATTGAAGCTCAAGGGAGAATATTACCGCCATTATCCTTTCGATTTTTCAAAAGGCAAAATTGGCGCTGTCGGATACAAAGGCTGGGGCGAGTCCGTGAACATCGAAGTCCCTGCCGAAGAGACGGCTTTGATTGCCATGCACATCTGGAATATCGGATTTCATCCCAATCTTCCGTTTTCTTCGGAAGGCAAGGCTGGTCCTGTGATGGAAATGTTGGAGTGGGCAAGTCGTTCCATGCCGATCATTAAAAATGAAGTTCCACCGATTTTAAAAGCGGCACGGGATGCCAATATTCAGGTGATTCATGTCGCTTCGGATGAACACTATGCTAAAAAATATCCTGGCTATCAGCGGACATTGGACATCGCAGGAAATGAGCCGCCTGGTCTTCCGAGAGCGCTTCGCCATAATGAAATCAAACCGCCCGATGATATCAAAGATAATCTCCTGTTTGGTGAGAAATTTAAAGAGTCACTAAAATATTATACTCCCAATTTTGATTTTCCTGATCTGGCGAAGCCGTTGGATATTGAATACGTGGCGTTTACAACTCATCAATTGAATGAAGTGCTGAGAAAGCATAGCATCTGGAATGTAATTTACATCGGCTTTGCCCTCAATTGGTGCCTCTGGTTTTCGCCCTGCGGCATGGTGGATATGTCCCGATTGGGGTATCGATGTTCCTGCATCAAAGAAGCGGTGACAGCGGTTGAAAATAAAGAATCAGCGGTTGGCGAATTAAACAAGCAGGAAGCGCTGTGGCGGACGAGCTTGATGTTTGGGTATGTGCACAGTGCTGAGGATTTTATTGGAGCGTGTGACAAGTT
>JALOPY010000522.1 GCA_025453735.1 bacterium
TGTTTTTTGTGGGAGGCTTAATTCTGGGACCGGCGGTACAAAAATATGCGTTCGGATCATTCTGGACTGGATTCCCGCTTGGAATCGATTTGACGGACAATAAAACGCTGATCGCCATGATCGGCTGGATTTGGGCGTGGTTTAAAAATCGCAACGGGAAAGACGGTAGAGGCTGGATCATATTTGCAGCCATGTTGATGCTTGCCGTGTACCTGATTCCGCATAGTATGCTGGGATCAGAACTGGATTACACCAAGCTGCCTCAATGATAAGACATGAATTTGATCGTCATCTGCTAAATGAGAAATGGCGTCAACCTGATTTTTTTTAACGCAGAGACGCAGAGCACGCAAAGCTACGCAGAAGTTTTTTTCCAAGCTTCCTGATTAAAACAAAAAATCATTTAAAAAAAGGCATCCTCAAGAAAAAAAACTACCCTGAGTTACCTCTGCGAGCTCAGCGTTCTCTGCGGTTGAATTGTCACAGTTCTGTTTAGGTTGATGTCGATTTATTCAGAAATAATCTCAGCTTTTTTGATGTAATCCAGTTTCGGAAAACTCTTGCTGAGATATTCATTTCCTTCTGCCATTATTCTTCCCTGGGCAGGACCTCTCCCTTGTGGAGCTCCTTCGCCATAACCGCTGTAAAGTTGATCGACCACATTCATTCCTCCTACAACTTTTCCGAGGGGCGTAAAACCGCTGTTATCGAGATATGGATTATCCACTAAATTGATAAACAGATTTGTTGAGCGGGAATTGGGATCGCCGCGTTTCGCAAAAGTCAGGTAGCCACTTGCGATACGTCGGGATTGCCATGATACCCAAATTGCGCCATAAAACCAGCGATCACTCGAAAAAAACGAACATCATTATAAAATCCATTTTTAATCAAAAAGTACAATCGATCTGCCCCTTTGGGTGACCAGTCCCGATAAACTTCGATAACAATATCGCCTTTTGTCGTTTCGAATTTGGCCTGGTATTTTTCCGGCGCCTTTTTGTTTAACTCTGCCTGATCAGGCTGCAATAGTTGAGTCGACGTTTCCTGCTTGCATCCTTGTGCCATAAATAATATACTCCCTGCCATTAGTAAAATTAAACTTTTCGTGAAAATATTCATCTTTTGTCCTCCTGGTTTTGCATGTTGTTACGCAATTTGCCAAATTGCGCTACTTTTTAGTCATCATCCTCTGGCAAAATCTTGCTTCTAATCACCGCCAATACCCCGGATTGCGAAACGATCAAATATTTTTTCTCCTCGTATTCGATCTCAATGGCTTCCTTGCGGAGAAAAATCGCATAATCGCCCATTCGCACCTGAAGCGGAATATAATGAGGTTCTTTTCGCGCGGTTGACCAGGGTTCCGAAGAATCCTGAACGTAAGGGACAATATATCCTGGTCCCACCTTAACAACATATCCCGCATTGACCTTTTCTTTCTCAGCTATCCCCTGGGGGAGATAAAGCCCGCTATCGGTTTTATCCTTACTGTAATCGGGACTGATGAGCACCCGATCGCCAATGATAACAATTTCTTTCGCCTTTTTCATTTCTATCTGCTCATTATTAATGCCTCAAACACGAGGACACTGAGAAACCACAAAGGGTACAAGGAAAAAAGATGTTACAGCCAGTGACCTCCACGAATTGCGATATTTATAGCTGCCGTCCTGAGGGTAAAATCTTATTCTTAAAAATGGAATTCAGGCGTCAGCCTTTTGCTGTTTGATAAATCTTACGGCTTAACTCCGTTAGGGAATCTCTTTGTGGACTTTGTGCCCGCTTCGTGACTCAGTGTTGAGTATTTTATTTGCAGCTCCGCTCCTCTATATATTTTTCGATAATATCCCGATGAAAGAAAGCCAGCGCCATCTGCATGGCATCCTCAATAACGATCCATTTGGAGTCCAAAATTTCACCTTCCATCAGCTTTATTGTTCCCGTTGCTTTGCCATCGAAAACATGTACTACGGCATGGATATCCAGATTCGGAATGATCTCATCAAAATAAAAGAGAAACCTCGGCTCAAGGTTTAATCCCACCTCTTCTTTCACCTCACGAATGACGGCGTGTTCGACCTTTTCAAACGGATCGATGTGCCCGCCAGGCAGTGACCAGTAATTCTGGTATGGTTCCGTGCCTCGCAACACCAGCAAAACATATTCTGTACCAGATTCTTGTCTGGTAATAATAGCGCCAACAGTTGCTTCCGGGGAGCGATGTTGCATAAATTTTCCTTCTCTTGTTTTAAATTTAGGTAGGCAAATATAAAACAGCTATAGCAAAAAAGCAAGCTAAAAATCGTTTTTGCGGGATTCAATTGTGCGGAAAAGTGGAGTCTCACCAATCACTGATTCCATCCCGATTCCACGGGATGGAATCAGTTAGCTCGATGTCACTCAGCTAATCCAGCAAGCTGACCAAATGGCGCCAGTCGAAACCTCGCCACGACGCCGCCGTGATCCGAGGGCCAGAGCCCTGATGGTGTTCGATTGAAAGGTTCATCGCCAACAACGATTGCGAAAACGGGACCGAAGAATGGCTTGGGGAAGAATCGGGACTTATGTCGGACAAAGACGTAGTCGATTCGTTCGTAAAAATTAGCAACCGGATTGAGGAGATCATATTCATGTCCGTAAGTAAAGCCATCCGGGTCATGCTTCAGGAAATTTTCAGTCCAGAGATCGGTATAGCCCTGGGAAACGACCAGCTTGTAGGTCTCGCCATCCGGCGCCTGACTATTGAAATCGCCAAGCAGAATGATCGGCAGTTTTTCAGCATTCAAATACCTGAGTAGCTCCGTGACTTGCCCCATCTGGATCGGCAAAATCTCTGGCGTCCACACGACCTCTAAGTGAGTATTGACAACCCGGTAAGATTGATGACCGATTCTTGCTGTTGCCGCCACAAAACCACGGGGCACTGCAATGCCGTTGACCTCCAGCTTCGCCTGATAATTGCGAGTGACCACATCGGAAATTCGGACATCGTTTCGGACAATGATGGCATCAAAATCGGTGAGCCGGACATCGTCAAATTTCGGCGGAGGTCCCTGGCTCACGATCATCGGCAATTCGATATCCGTATTCTGCACGATGCCTGCAAGCTTGTAATGAGCGCCATTGGCTTCGAGCGCTCGCATCAGTATTTTAAGGTAATCGTACAAAACTTCTTCTGCCGGAACTGTTCCGCCAACGACAGCATCGCCTGGTGATTGATAGCGGATGAGCGAAACTTCCTGCAACCCAACAACATGCGGCTGGGTCCAGGCGATCTCTTTCGCTAACGCCATTGCCCGCTCCTGAAATTTAGTGGCTTGAACTTGCTGAAATATCTGAGCCACCAGGACGGGAATTTGGGTGGGATCAGTTGCGCCCAATACCAGGTCCACATTACCGCCGACATAAATATTGCGGGTCATGGCGGTTACTGCACCGGGAAACATATTGAATGAAGAGAGCTCTTGATCAGCCGTGATTGGTGATGCAGTGGATTGTATTTCTGTTTCGCTGAATTCGCTCACCTGTGGTGCGGTGGGATTTTGTTTGGAACAGCCTGTAATGATGAGCAATCCAGCTACAAGCAAATAAAGCATGGTTTTTGGTTTCATATTGCCTCCTGATTTTAAGTTAGTTATTTTTGACCTTTTTAGAGTGGGATCATTAACACATCAAACAAAAATCTGCTTGCTCTTATTCTCCTTCTTGCCCTCTAACTGTGGCTGCTGGGGAAAACGAGCTTTATCGAGCTGTTTCACGACTCGTTTGACAAGATCGGAGTAGGTGATTTGGTAGTTTGCGGCGCGAATTTCCTGGAGCGCAAAGAAGGACATCGCACCGTGAAAA
>JALOPY010000523.1 GCA_025453735.1 bacterium
GTTAAAAATAGCAATATCCGATGTTGGATCTGCTGGAATATGCAAGCCAGAATTTGCCATCAGGCAAAGCAGCCCCATTGTTTTTAGCGTTACGGTTTTTCCGCCCGCATTCGGACCGCTGATAACGAGGGTGCTGAAATTTTCCCCGATCCGAACATCGAGTGGAATCACCGGACGGGCAGCATCGTGACGCAGCACCAACAGCGGGTGCTTTCCTTTGACAATATCCAGTCGATTATTTTGATTGATCGAAGGCTCACTGCCGTTTATCTCCTGGGAGAACCTGGCTTTGGCGTAAATAAAATCTATGTTTGCCAGTGCGTTGACGGTTTCCTGGATGGCTGGTAATTGTTCGCGAATCATGCCCGTGAGGTGCTTCAGAATCGCCTCGATCTCGCGGCGCTCTTCGATTTTCATCGCTCGAATTTGATTGTTCAATCCGAGCGTTTCAATCGGCTCGATAAACAGGGTGGAGCCAGTGGACGATTGATCGTGGATCAACCCCTGCACCTGATTTTTGTATTCATCTTTGATCATTAATACCAACCTGCCCTCGCGAACGGATAGCAGACTCTCCTGCAAATATCCCTTGCGCGCCAGACTGGACATCATGGTTTCCATTTTTTTCCTGATCTGTTGTTCAAGTGTTGCGATTGATCTTCGGATGCGGTACAGATTGGGGCTGGCATTATCATAAATTTCAAAGCTTGAAGTATCGACGCATCGGGTGATCTCCTTTTCTATCGATTTAAAAGCATGGATGTGTTTTGAAACCTGTGATAATCGTGGATATTTTTCCGTGCGGTCTTGAAAATAGAAATTGATTTTTCTGGCGACCTCCAATGTTTGCACCACACGACCAAGCTCTTCAGGCAACAAGAAGTTCCCCGTGACGTGGCTTTTCTTTAATTCATGGGTAATATCTTGCAATCCACCAATGGGAAACGGATCGTCAAAATCGAGGATATCGCGAAGCTCAGAAACTTCACCCAGTCGTTGTTTGACCAGGGTGTAATCAGAAAGCGGTTGAATTTGAAGGATCTGCGCCTTGCCTAGCGGGGAGACTGAAAACTGGGTCACATGATCGAGTATCTTATCAAATTCTAAAGTTGCAAAAAGATTTGTAATCAAAACAAAGTACCAAACTATTTGGGTCGATAAAAATCAATAACATCCTGGGCTTCTGCCCGTCGATTCTCGGACTGTCCCGAAAAACTTTCGTCTAATTCTTTGTATAACGGTCGATAGTTTCCCTGGTAAATCAATTTGGCGAAACTGTATGCTAATGGCAACACATTTCGCATGGGATTGAATAAAAGAGAATTTTTGATCTCGTTCCTCAATGGTCCTGAAAAAGTTGCAAACGATAGTAAAACCGTTATCAGGCTGACAATAATAGAGCCTTTTACCAGCCCGGAAGCAATTCCAGCAACTCGATCGAGGCTGCCTAAAGTGAGCGACATTTTTACTGTTTGAATAAATTTTCCGGATAAATAATTGAAGCCAAAAAACACCGCAGAAAAAATCGCGATAAAACTTAAAACGGTTGTGATTACCGGGGATATATTAACCGCGCCATAAATCGCCATGGCGAGGTTCGACATGTAACGGATTGCCAAAATAAGAGCAAGGATTGTTCCGAATGCCCTGGTAAATTCGGTTAAGAATCCATTTTTATGGCCTCGATACATAAAGATGGATAATACAATGATAATTACAATATCAATTATAGCAATTGTTGCTTTGAACATCTCATTTTTTCCTGACTATAAGAGAATAAAAAAAGCGAATAAAGTACTTTCATACCTTATCCACTTTTTTTATATAAACCTTTTTAAAAGCCTAAGCTAACTTAGATCGGACGATATTCTGTACTTTTTTGCCGTCAGCCCGTCCCTTCAACTCTTTCATTGCTTCGGACATCACTCTTCCCAAATCCTTGAGACCAACTGCCCCAGCCGATTTGATAATTTCTTCTATCTTTCTCTCGACTTCATCATCAGATATTTGTTGAGGAAGATACTTTTGAATGATTTCCAATTCTTGTTGTTCTCTTTCAAGCAAATCCTGTCGGTTTCCAGCCTGATACGCCTCTATCGATTCTTTGCGCTTCTTAACAGCGCTCATCAGCACGCTGATTTCATCCTCAGGTGTTAATTCTTTTCCTGAATCGATTCGCTCGTTTTTCAGTTGGGAAATTAACAACCGAACGGTGCTCAAGGTAATTTTATCTTGAGCCTTCAGCGCTCGTTTCATCTCTTCTGTCAATACTTCCAAAAGTGACATTGTGATAACCTCCAGTGCAACGTCAAACACGAATCAGGAATTATAAAATATAAATCCCCTAAAATTTTTGCTTCAGTAACAACTTTTTAAACAATATGACACAGTGAAAAGCGAACGGTGCGGGCTATTCAAACGCTTACATACTTTCAAAAAATTGGATTTTGCGTGCTTTGCGTTTGGCTGCGTTTACTTTTCGCTTGCGACGCTCACTGGGTTTCTCGAAATGTTGATGCTTTTTTATTTCGGACAACAAACCCGCTTTTTCGCACGCCTTGGTAAAACGTCGGAGAGCTCTTTCAAAGGCTTCGCCTTCCCGTATCTTGACGCTGGGCATTAATCTCAAACCTCCTCTCGTGTTGAATCGTATGGTTTTTTAAAATTTGTCAAATATAAAAAATTTAATGTTTAAAATCAAGTTTTTTTTGATAGTATTTAATAGGTCTAATGAAAAATAAATCAAAAAAGCTTGTTGCAAGTGATTCCTTCTGGAGATGCAACGTTGAAATTCAGGCATAATTTAAACGCGATTGCACCTGTCTCTATTACCCCGGTGGCCAAAATAGCTGACGTCCCCCTAAAAGATGCAAATGAATGTGATACACCTCCTGGCCGGCATCACGGTTGCAATTGAATACCGTACGGTAACCGGTTTCCGATATGCCGAACTGTTTTGCAAGAATTTTCGTGACAAGAAACATTTCGCCGATAAGCGACTGATGCTCTGGCAAAATATCATTCAATGTGGCGATGTGAATTTTCGGGATAATTAATAGATGAACGGGCGCCTTCGGACGAATATCCTTGAACGCAATCATCTGGTCGGTTTCATGAACGATCTGAGCCGGCTGCGTTCGCGCCACAATATCACAAAACAGGCAATGTTCAGTCTTCATACAGAGTCCTTGCTTTCTAAT
>JALOPY010000524.1 GCA_025453735.1 bacterium
CCGTATTGCGCGCCAAATCCACTGGTGATCACTTCCACTTCTTCAACGCCGCTCATAATAGGTTGAAACGCGGAAGACCGATCCAGCGGATTGATAATCCCCATTCCTTGCAGGGTATAATACTCCTCGCCTTCACGTCCCCCTCGAAAGTGCCCGTCGATCACATCGGCCGCAAGGTTTATGACATCGCTGATATTTCTGATCCCAGGAAGTTGCTGAACGTCATCGAAACGAACGATGGAGCTGGTCGATGTCTTATCCCGCTCCACATCGGGTCGCACCGCCTGAACTACTATCTCTCCCATCTCAAGCACATCTTCCGCCAGTTTGAAATCAATTTTTGTCGTTCTTCCGACATTCACAATCACATCGACAATCTTCATCTTCTCATATCCGATCATGCTGGCGCGGAGTTCATACTTTCCGGGAGGAACATTGAGAATGTAGTATTCACCATTCGCATCCGCAGCCGCTCCAAGCGTTGTGCCGACAATAACTATGTTTGCGCCAGGTAAAGGATTTCCAGTTTTTGCTTCCACAACAGCGCCGGCAATTTTTCCAACATTCTGAGCCGAAAGCAAGCCCAGCCACAGAAAAAGCATTATAGCGGTAAAAAGGCTATATCTCATAAAATTGTTCAGGGGACAGAGCCAGCCTAAAAAAGGACTCCATCTTATATTAATAACTCGCAGTGAACTTGCTTTACTCATTTCGCCTCCATTGGGTCTAAGAAGTTCATCGAGACATATCCGAAGGAATTGATAGCCCGATGAATCCTTCCATTTTGAACATTTTCTCACTGTTGCTGCAAAGTATTCACAGCTTTCGAATAACCCTGGATAATTTGTCCTTGCTAATAGGCTTCATTAAATAATCGATTGCCCGATACCTCTTCGCTTCATTCAAAAATTGGTCGAACGCGGTAATAAAAACCAATTTAAAATTGCCATTCACGCGACTTAAAAAATCAAAACCTGATCCGCCTGGCAATTGAATATCCAGGAAAACGAGATCAGGCTTCATTGTTTCATATAATTTTAATGCATCCATTACATTCGCTGCTTCGCCTATCACATCGATATTGGGATATTGCACGAGCATTGTTTTTAATTCTGAGCGAATGAGCCATTCATCATCTATAATGAGTGTCTTAATTCGGTTCATAATATTTTTCTCATCATCTCGTCCCAGCGATTGCTAATGAAGATTTTTTTGGTTCATTTAATCAAGCTAATAAATTCGGAATTACAGATACGCTATTCAAATATAAAAAAAAACTCAAAATAGCAACATGAAAAATGTAAGCGGTAACATAAAAATTTTAATGGTGAATTTTTTGGTTGTTTTGGGGGACATGGATAACATAAGATGAATGCTCTGGAAAAAATTCCAAAAACCACATCACAAATCCCGAATAAATTTCAATATCCAATATGTCAATAACCAAAACTTATCTATCCCAAATTACTTTTTCTGTCTGGATCCCACCGAAGGTGGATGCGTCCTCTGGCGCATTTGGCTTTTGCCAATTGAAATTTGTTTGTGATTTGCTTTTTGAGATTTTGGATTTTTTAAAAACATACTGCTGAAACAGGCAGCAAAAACAAAAAGCTAATTCTAAAAATCCTTCGACTACGCTCAGGACAGGTTTATACCAACCAGAACCAATAGCAATAATTGGAAGTTTTCAAAATGTACCATCTGACGATAATAACTGCCCACTGATATAGTGGGACGCTTTTACAGGCTGTCCATGAACTAGGATTTTTAGTGTTAGATACATCATATATTGACTGTCAAAAATTTGACCATACTGTATATGGACAAAAAAATCAATTTTTGCCAGTTCATGGACACGCTGTTGAAGGCTCTGTTAACAAAACCGATCAAACCGAATATCTTCAGGCAGTGATTGTTTTTTACCCTTCAAAATAAAACAGCACCTTCAAATTTTTAATGAAGCATCGCTTCGTTCCATAAAAAAAGCCTTCATCATCAAATCAAAATGAAGGCTTTTTTGTTATTAATCAATATAAATTACATTTACGAAGTCAATCAATTGAGTACAGCTTCCAACTCATCTTCCCATTCTTTTTCTTTTCCCATTTCAAGTTTTTCTAAAATCATCTTAATTATATTTTTTCTGCCTTTGGGAGATTTTAACTCATCACAACTTGAATCAGCTTTATATTCTTTCGACTTTGCGATAATAATCTCTTCTCCAAGCGTATCACATAATGCAGAAAGACAATCGGGACACTTTTCAAAATGTTTAATCATTGCTTGTTCAATTTCTCCTGAACTTGCTACATAAACAATATCTCCAGCTGTATAACAATCTTCAAAATCTCCAATTTTTTTTTGAAAAAAAGGTTCTTCCATCCCCAAAATATCATTAAGATTATCTATTTGAAACAATTCACTTGTCATTTGATGAAATTCAATTGCATCTTTTTCTGTTTGACGGAAAATAAGACGTTTAAATACCTCAAAGTAGAATCTTAATTTTTTTAAGATTTTCATAATAATTGTCACTTTCCTGTTTTAATTATACATTTATACCCAAGTCTTATCTAAGAGTTGATTTCTATTTTAGAAAAGACTAATTTATTGGTTCTTCTAAAAAATAGTTGATAAATTTGAGCGTTAATTCATTATTATGGATCAGGTAAAATAAAATATAATTTGCGTTCAATTGGAATGCGCATGCATCTTTAACTTATTAATAATATTGATCAAAAAATTTTACGTATGGCTACAAAATTTTTTATTTTATTTTATGAATTAGCAAACTCTTAACAATGTCTCATTTTTAGAATTCCCTTAATTGAAATTTTCTTATGTTGTTTTTATTAGACATAAATATCAACTCAAATTTAGAAGAACCAATTTATTATAAAAAAATACATCATCAATATACCACCCTTTAGTTACATACCAACCATTTCTTGCTTTTGATATTTAATATGTTTTTTATCTGAAATGTTAAAGTATGAAGCAGTGCTTTGCCATGTCAGTCACATGGTGATGAGGACCCATAACGATAAAAAAATATACTCACCGTTATATACTAACCATTTATTGTTTCTGATAATAAATATTAATTTTATCTGAAATGTTAAAACATGAAGCAGTGCTCTGCCATGTCAATCATATGGTAATATGTTAATTAGGACCAGCAACGGTTAAAAAATA
>JALOPY010000032.1 GCA_025453735.1 bacterium
TATTAAGTCATTGGATAAAAATATTGATCGGCACTTATCCAACGCGATCCGGATTCTCAAATCGAAAGAAATTTTAGCGCTGCCAGAGGACGTTGACCAACCCCACTCTGATGAAAGCTTTAATGAAATTGAGAGTGCGGCAAAAGAATTTTACACTGCAATTAAGCTTAAGCATCCAATCGGACCGCAGTTTCAATATTTGGGCGTGGATCTTCATTTTCATAATAAGATGCTCTGGCGAAAATTTGAGCAGTATGTTTCCAGCAACAACTTAAAAGAGATCGTCAACTTTAGTGTTCATTATTTAAGCGACAACGCGAGCTTCGCAGCAAAGATTGGTGATAGTCTTTCTAAAGGAAAAATAAGAAAAATCTTTATCAAAAAATTAGCTGAACTGTTTTCCGGCGGAGCAGAGAATTATCAGAATTTTGTATCTCGCTATCAAGCGGCTGTAGCAAAACTTGCATACGCAGAGCAGGAGCCTGATTTCTTCGCAATACAAGAATTACTCCTGGGAAGAAAGGCGAAGACTGATGAATTGCTTCAATATTTCAAAGAGCTAATGGTACAACATCCCATTAGCGCATTGGTTTGTTGTATTCATCAAACGCCTGATCAAAAGCAATATGTGGCGCCTTATATGGCGCATGATATGTCTCTCATGGAACTCCTGGAGTTATCCTGAGGAATGAAAGACGTAAATGTTGAATGAGGATTAGCAATGTTAGAAAAATTAGTAACAAAAATATTCGGCAATAAACACGATAGGGACAGGACAAGAATTCTCCCAATCGTCAACAACATAAATGCGTATTATGATCAGTATCATACGCTCACGGATAAGGAGCTCCAGGCAAAAACAACGGAATTTAAAGCTCGAATCGAAGCAGCGACCGCGGATATCAAAGCGGAAATTGAAGCATTAACCCAACAATTGCGCTCCGATTACAACGACGCTGATGAGCAGCCTGATCTGAATGTGATTCGCGACGATCTCAAAAAGTTAGAAGAACAGGAACAAGAAATCAGCAAAGATATACTCAACGACATCCTGCCCGAAGCTTTTGCTGTCGTCAAGGAAACCTGTCGCCGGCTCATCGGCAGTTCATGGGATGTCTCTGATATCGAAATCACCTGGGATATGATACCATTTGATGTCCAGATTATTGGGGCAGTGGTTCTTCATGAGGGCAAGATCGCTGAGATGGCTACAGGAGAAGGCAAAACCCTGGCAGCGACGATGCCGCTATATCTCAATGCCCTCACCGGCAAAGGAGTTCACCTCATCACTGTCAATGATTATTTAGCCCGGCGAGATTGCGAATGGATGGGCAAAATTTATGAATTTTTGGGACTGACAGTGGCTTATATCACCAATGATATGGATCCGCCGCAGCGAAAGATTGCCTATAACGCCGATATTACTTACGGCACGAACAACGAGTTTGGGTTCGATTATTTGCGAGACAATATGGCGCATCGCATCGATGATCTGGTTCAGCGCAAACACAATTACGCGATCATCGATGAAGTTGACTCCGTACTCATTGATGAAGCGCGAACCCCGCTGATCATTTCTGGTCCAGTCGAGCAGTCAACACAAAAATTTGACGAGGTAAAGGCGCGCGTTGCACAGCTTGTCCGGGACCAAACCAATCTCGCGAATCGAATCATCGCAGACGCTGAAAAACTATTAAAAGATGGCAACGATTACGAAGCAGGCATTAAGCTGCTCCAGGCAACTCGCGGCGCGCCAAAAAACAAGCGCTTAACAAAAATCCTTCATGAACAAGGAGCAAAAAAATTAGCTCACCGGGTCGAGATGGATTATCTTCGTGACAAAAAGCTGCATGAGTTGGATGAAGAATTATTTTATGCCATCGATGAGAAGACGCACGTGATCGATCTGACTGAAAAAGGTCGTGAAGCGTTGTCACGCAACGATCCTGAGATGTTCGTATTACCTGATCTTTCGATTGAATTTGATCTCATCGATAAAAACACCGAATTGGACGATTCGGCAAAGCTGGTGCAAAAAGATAAGCTGCATCAGCACCACGCAGAGAAAAGCGAACGAATCCATAATATCTCACAATTGCTGCGCGCCCATTCGCTCTATGAGCGCGATGTTGAATATGTCGTTACCGAAGATGGCAAGGTTATGATCGTCGATGAGTTCACCGGTCGATTGATGCCAGGGCGTCGCTACAGCGATGGACTGCACCAGGCAATTGAAGCGAAAGAAGGCGTTAAAATTGAACGGGAAACCCAGACGCTGGCAACTATCACCTTACAAAACTTTTTTAGATTGTATTCAAAGCTGGCAGGAATGACTGGCACCGCTGAAACCGAAGCTCATGAATTCTGGGAGATTTATAAATTGGACGTTGTCGTCATTCCGACCAACGAAACCATTCGAAGAATCGATTACAACGACCAGATTTACCGCACCAAGCGGGAAAAATACAATGCCGTTATCAATGAAATAACCGCGATGCACAAAAAAAATCGACCAGTGCTCGTGGGAACAATTTCGGTAGAAGCATCTGAAACATTAGCCCGGATGTTAAAACGATCGGGAATAAAGCACTCCGTTTTAAATGCAAAATATCACAAAGAAGAAGCCCAGATCGTTGCCAATGCAGGGCAGCCAGGAATGGTGACGATTGCGACAAACATGGCCGGTCGCGGGACGGATATTAAATTGGGCAAAGGAGTAATCATTTGTGACGGCGGCTGCTTCCTGGTGGATGATAACGGACGCCCGATTCCGGATGACATCAATTTAGATGAGTGCAAAAGCGATGTTCCCTGCGGACTTCACATCATTGGCACCGAACGTCACGAATCTCGTCGCATCGACCGTCAGCTTCGAGGTCGCAGCGGCAGGCAGGGTGATCCTGGCGCGTCACGATTTTACCTGTCATTAGAAGATGACCTGATGCGACTGTTCGGCTCAGAGCGAATTGCCAGCGTCATGGATCGAATCGGCGTCCAGGAGGGCGAAGTGATTCAGCATCCGATGATCACGAAATCCATCGAGCGCGCCCAAAAGCGTGTGGAAATGCACAATTTTGATATTCGAAAACACCTGTTAGAATACGATGATGTAATGAATCAGCAACGTGAAGTGATCTATAAAATGCGCTCAAACGCGCTTCGCGGCGAAAACCTGAAGGATCAGATTATTGATATGATCGAACAGGTTGCTGATGATCTCGCCAGCAATTATGCCGGTGAGGATCAATATATTGAAGATTGGGATTGGACCGGCTTGAATGTCGAGATTCAGCGCATATTTCTATTGCCACCGCTCTTCCAAAATATCAACGACATTCCAACAGGTTTCAGCCGGGAGAATTTAGCTGAGACGCTCCGGGAAAAAGCGCTCGAAAATTACAAGCGGCGCGAGCGTTTTATCGGAGAAAGAGAAATGCGCCGATTGGAGCGACTGGCATCTTTGCAGGTTCTCGATATTTGTTGGCGAGAACATCTATATGAAATGGATAATATCAAAGAAGGAATCGGGCTTCGTGCCTATGGACAGAAAGATCCGTTGATTGAATATAAAAGCGAGGGATTTCACGCGTTTACCGAGATGCTCGCTCGGTTCAATGAAGGAGCGATACGGTTGATATTTACCGCGCAATTGCGGGATGAAACCCGGTTTACGCCGCGACAGCGCCCCGCGCCTGCCCGGATGAGCGAAGTCCATGATTCGGCAGATGGTATGGGATTCCGAGCCGTGACTTCGGCAGAAAGCGCCGAACAGGACAGCCAGCCTGACAAACCAGGCAAAAAAGTGCCGATCGTCGTGGGAGATAAAGTGGGACGCAATGATCCATGCCCCTGCGGTAGTGGCAAAAAATATAAAAAATGCTGTGGGAAATAAAATGCTAAACCAGGCAATTGAATTGCCTAATTTATTGAAGCAACATTTTTGGTAATACTCTTTTTTGAGCTGAATAATTTATTTTGAAAAAAGCCTTGCATTCCATAAGTTTCTTGTCTATATTCTTTATAGAAAAATTAGTTGAAGTATGCATTGCTATCAACCAATCATTGAGATGCAGCCCATATCTACATTAAAAGATTGTAATAAGACTTGCATTTCAAAGAAATAATGTTATATTAATCCTAACTAATTTTTGAGGAAGAAATCAAGTTCACAGCCACCAAAGGAGAGGGGAAATGAACGAGAGAGTAATGGAAATTGTTTATTATATTGTTGATGCAATGCAGTCAAATGTACCCGAAACAATCCAGCACCAATTTGAAACATTATCACAAAAGCTGATTGAAGAAGGGTATACTGAGACAGAAATTGACTCAGCAATTTCCTGGCTTGTTGAAAAGATGCCTACAAAAATAGAAGGCGATAGCATCATTGAGACAACTTCTCATCAACAGTTGAACAATACCTGGTATAATTTTGATAAGCCAACCCTGACACCGGCCGCCTTTAATTTTTTGATTCAGCTAAAAGAATTGGACATTATTGGAGATGCCGAGATCGAACAGATCGTCGCTCAGGCAGTCATGTATGGCAAAAAAAGTATCTCTATCTCTGAGATAAAGGCTATCGTTGACTCGCTAATTTTTAATATTGACGATTTTAGAAATAATTCCTTTTTTATAACTAATCACGCCTTTCAAGTTCATTAATTCTTAATCATATTTTATAATCTATGAAACAATCGGTCGTTATCGTTGAATCAGTTGCAAAAACAAAGACAATAAAAAAGTTCCTGGGCAAAAATTACGAAGTCCTTTCATCGGTTGGTCACATTAAAGATCTCCCCAAGGGAAATTTGGGCGTTGATGTTGATGATAATTTTGAACCCAAATATATCACCATCCGGGGCAAAGCGAAAATCCTGAATGAGCTAAAAAAAGCGGCTGAAACAGCAGATCAGGTCTATATCGCTACAGACCCGGATCGCGAAGGTGAAGCCATTGCGTGGCATATTTTTGAGGAGATCAAAACAAAAAACAAAAACATCCAGCGCATCCTGTTTAATGAAATTACCGAGCGAGCCGTCCTCAATGCCATCGAAAATTCTCAATCGATCAACTTAAATAAAGTCGAAGCGCAAAAAGCACGCCGAGTTATGGATCGGCTTGTCGGCTACCAGGTAAGCCCCATTCTGTGGCAGACAATTTATCGTGGTTTGAGCGCGGGGCGGGTTCAATCTGTCGCGCTTCGTCTCATCGTCGAACGGGAACGCCAAATTCTGGCTTTCATCCCCCAGGAATATTGGTCCATTACCGCGCAGCTTCAGGGCGAAAAAACCGAGCCGTTTTATTCCGTACTCATCAAAATAAAAAACAAAAAAATCGACATCAAAAATGAACAGGCAGCAAAATCGATTGTCACCGATTTGAAATCCGCCTTATTCGTCGTCAAGGACATCGCAACCAAAGAAGTATTTCGCAAGCCAGCGCCGCCTTTCACAACCAGCACCTTACAGCAGGAAGCAGCTCGTCGCCTGGGCTATACTGCAAAACGGATAATGTCCATTGCTCAGCAACTTTACGAAGGAATTGAATTGGGCGAGGAAGGCAGCATTGGACTCATCACCTATATGCGAACCGATTCGACACGAATCGCTGACGAAGCCCTTGCCGCTGCGAGGGATTACATTGCAGGCGCTTATGGCTTAGAATACCTGACGGAAAAAGCACGAATCTACAAAACCAAGAAAAGCGCCCAGGATGCTCATGAAGCGATCCGCCCGACCTCCATGAAATTGGAGCCGAAAAAAATAAAAAAATATTTGACTTCAGAGCAATTTAAACTCTACGAGCTAATTTGGAACCGTTTCATTGCCAGCCAGATGACTGATGCACGACTGGAACAAACATCGATTGATATTATTGCTGGGAAGAAATCGGGCGCAAACGTCACTGAAGATTACCTCTTCCGAACAACTGGCTCGGTCATAAAATTTCGAGGATTCCTCCAGGTTTATGAAGATTATCCAGAAAACGGCAAGGAATCAGATACCACCGATGAAGAACAACAAAATGTTCCCATTGCGCTGAGAATTGGAGAAATGTTACGGCTTCTCGATCTAATACCCAAACAGCATTTCACGAAACCGCCGGCGCGCTTTACTGAGAGCAGCCTGGTGAAAGAATTAGACAATCTTGATATTGGACGACCAAGCACCTACGCCCTGATTATCAGTACATTGCTTGCTCGCAAATATGTCGAAAAAAATGGCCGTGCTTTGGTGCCAACTGAATTGGGATTTACGGTCAATGATCTTTTGATTCAGAATTTTCCGTCGATCTTTAATGTGAAATTTACCGCTTTGATGGAGGAAGAGCTGGACAAGATTGAATCCCAGGAAAAAGATTTTCCTGCTGTGATGAAAGATTTCTATCACCCATTCAGTCATGCGTTAGAAAAAATAAAAACCAAAAAAGATGACATTCGCGAATCGCTGATTCAAGATACCCAGGAAAATTGTCCCCAATGCAGTAAACAGCTCATTGTCCGCTGGGGAAGGAATGGAAAATTCATTGGTTGCAGTGGCTATCCAGATTGTCGTTATACCAAGCCATTAAATGAAGAGACGACAGAAACCAAAGAAGTCTGTGAGAAATGTGGCAAGCCAATGGTTGTAAAACAGGGCAGATTCGGTCGGTTCATGGCGTGTTCCGGGTATCCTGAATGTAAAAATAACAAGCCTTTTTCGTTAGGCATCTCCTGTCCGAAACCGGATTGTACTGGCACTATTGTGGAACGTCGCTCAAAACGAGGAAAAGTTTTCTACGGATGCAGCCAATATCCGAATTGCGATTTTGCATCATGGTACTTGCCTGTGGCAAAATCTTGTGAGAAGTGTCAGTCACCCTATTTAGAACAACGACAAAATCAAACAAAGGGTACCTTTCTCTATTGTCCTAACTGCAAGACAAGTTATGAACAAAATCAAGAAAATGAGTGAAATTAAATCCGCTCAATCGAATGAGTGGGATAAATTGCTCGACCAATATTTTCATCATCTTAAAACAGAGCGCACATATTCTTTTTACACCCTGGTTTCTTATGGAAGCGATATTAATCAATTTTATATATTCATCGATCAGCAGTATGGCTTAAATGTTATTGCTCCCAACCAGGTCACCAAACCGATCCTTCGAGCGTATCTGGGATTTCTGAGAAAGAAAAGTTACATGGCAACAAGCATCAATCGCAAGATTGCCTGTCTCAAATCATTTTTCGGTTATTTATATCAGCATCAGGTGATTGCTGCCAATCCGGCAAATAGTTTATACTCCCTAAAAACAGAAAAAAAAATTCCCAACACTCTCAGTTATGAATCGATCAAAGAAGCGTTGACCGCGACCGAGCAAGATTCGGTGCTGATCATTCGTGACTTGGCAATATTAGAAATGTTTTATGGCACTGGCATTCGTCTCAGCGAGCTCGCCAGTTTGAAGTTTGGCAATATCGATTTCACAAATCGTTTAATTAAAGTCTCCGGAAAGGGTGGCAAAGAACGATTGGTCCCTTTAGGAGAAATGGCAACTCACGCATTAACAAAATACCTGGAGGTGAGAGCAAAACTATTACAAAAAACAATTGCGAAAGATGTCGCTCAAATTTTTCTGAACAAACATGGGAAGCCGTTGTCACGACGCGGGATTCAGAGAAGAGTCGCAAAACATCTTCGGCTGGTATCCGTCAGCGGAACTTCTCCGCATGTTCTACGCCACTCTTTTGCCACGCACCTGTTGGACCAGGGCGCTGACCTGGTTGCGGTGAAAGAACTATTAGGACATGCAAAACTGTCCACGACGCAGATTTATACCCAGGTTTCCACGGAACGTTTGAAGGAGATTTATCGGAGAGCACATCCACGCGCAGATCGAGATTAATCATCATCCTTTTAACAAACTATATTATTTAATCATTTCCACAAGGAGGATTCAGATGAGAATCACTTTTACTGCCCGTCATTACAAGCCTTCTAAAAGGCTTAAAGATTATGCACAAAATGAAGTATTAAAATTAGAAAAATTTTATGATGGTATCATTAGCTGTGAAATCATTTTAGATTATCAAAAAGAGATCCAAATCGCGGAATTGCACATTATTGTACACGGGCAATCTTTAACAGTAGTTGAAAAGACGGATGAGATTTACAAATCGATCGATACTGCAATCGAAAAAATGGAACGGAAATTGAAAAGATATAAAGAGAAAAAAATCAAGCCACATTCTGAAAACCGGAGTCTCGTGAAATAGTTCAGCCCCACTGCCTTAACATTCTCATGTTAAGGCAGTGGATTACTAAAATTGCTAAAATTATTAAAAGCGTCTGTATGAATGATCTGACAGTTGAAAAATTATATGAAGAAAACAAGACCAGGCTGCAACTGGAAATTATAAATAATGATGCAAGCTTCAAGAAAAAAATTAAAGAGCGAGAACTTCACCGCCCAGGACTGGCGTTAAGCGGGTTTGTGGATGTCTTCACCTTCAGCCGCGTTCAGGTTATCGGCAATACAGAGTTAGCTTACTTAGAGACATTGAGTCCCACAAAACGCGAAGCCAGTCTGAGAAAAGTATTTGAATTTGATCTGCCATGCATTGTCATCACCGACAATAACCAGCCATCAGACGATTTTATAGCAATTGCCAATGAAAATAAAATATCAATATTAAAAAGCGTCTTTTTAACGACGCATGTCATTCAGAGTTTAAGCAGTTATCTGGAAAAAGAATTTGCCCCTTTCAATATCGTTCATGGAACTCTGATCGATGTTTATGGCGTTGGTGTTCTTATCACGGGAAGAAGCGGTATTGGGAAAAGCGAAGTCGCATTAGATTTAGTCGAACGAGGACACCGGTTAGTTGCTGACGATGTGGTTCGAATCACGCGACGCACCGAAGGGGTTCTCATCGGCACCAGCAGCGAAACGCTGTTGCATCACATGGAAATCAGGGGGATCGGAATTATTGATGTGTGCAGTCTTTTTGGCGTTCATGCCGTTCGTTTCCAGAAACGGATCGAGCTTGAGCTGCATCTGGAAGATTGGGTGGAGGGAAAGGATTACGATAGGACCGGGTTGGAAGATCTCTTTATTAAATACTTAGACGTTCCAATTCCTATCGTCACGTTGCCGATCTTCCCTGGCAAAAACATAACCGTGCTTGCTGAGGTCATTTCGTTAAATCATCAATTGAAAGTTTATGGACAATACACAGCACGGGAATTTAATGAGAAACTAAAAGAAAAAATTATCTCAAGTAAATCCTTAAAAGACTATTTATTTTACGATACAGAATAGCTGCCTGATTTTTTAACAACCGAAAAAATATAATATGATAGGTGGAATTGTTTTAACTCATGGTACTATCGGCAATGCGCTAATCAAAGCTGCCAAATCCATTTTAGGAGAAATCGACCACATTCACGACATTTCGACTACTGGTCACTCCCTGGAGAGCCTCAATATCAAACTTAGAGATATGATCATTTCTCAAAATTGGGAGGATGGAACGCTAATAATGGCCAGCCTGATGGGGGGAAGTTGTTGGAACGCAGGAGTTGTCATTGCCCGCCAGATGCCAAACATTAAGGTCGTTTCCGGAGCAAATTTGATCATGTTGATCTCTTTTTTATCCAAGCGGGATCGTCATTCTTTAGCTGAATTATCTGAAATCGTCAAACAGGATGGAATTCGCGGAATAACAGTGTTGTCCTGAGCGCTTTAAAAATGAGAAGAGGAGTATTATGCCGTTAGTTTTGGTGCGGATCGATGATCGGCTTATCCACGGTCAGGTTGTCGTTGGCTGGGGAATTCAGTTAAGCCCAAATCGCATCATATTATCCAGCGATGAAATAGCCAGCTCATCCTGGGAAAAAGAGATGTATATGGGAGCCGAGGCAACTGCGCCTTTCCCGCTTTCGATTTCAGTTCTGACAATTGATGAAACTATCTTATTTTTAACTGAAAATCAAACAGAAAAAACCATTCTGTTAGTCGAAGCTCCGAAAGAAATATTGACTCTCATCGAAAAAGGACTTAAAATTGAAAAAGTGAACGTCGGCGGAATGCATTACAAACCGGGGAAACGCCGTCTTGCTCCATATATATTCGTTGATGAAGAGGATATAACTGCTTTCAAAAAGATGAGCGATATGAATATTGAGTTAGAAGGACAAGACGTTCCGACAGCAAAAAAGATCGACATTCTCAAAGCACTTAAGGCGATTTCGGAAGATCAATTGTAATATTTTCTTGAAATCCCTTAAAAAAATTATTGACTTTTATATTAAAATGCATTATCTTTAGGCTCGATTTTTAGCACCAAACATGGCGCTTTAGCTCAGTCGGTAGAGCAACGGACTGAAAATCCGTGTGTCCGCAGTTCGATTCTGCGAGGCGCCACAAAATAGAGCCTCTGAGTATTATTGACTTAGAGGCTTTTTTAATTAATAACAGGAACTTATGTACTACGTGTTTTTCTTTTAGATTCATTGTTCAATTTCACTTCTTTTCCCATCTTTTCACAAATTTCCCACGTGAAGGTGACACAAAAAGTGACACAGTTATATGTTTTGAAGAAATTAATCAGGGTAGGCATATTTTCAATATAGAATGAATAAGTGTAATCTGTAATATCGATGCAGTTAAGTTTAAAATTAATAATATTATAAGCTTACAACACTTAAATTACAGAATTACACTTCCCCCACGTATCTCGCTGTTAAATCTTTCAGGCTGTCTAAATTAATTTTATAAAGACGCGTTGAATTACCATCGATGTTTTTAACTTCACATGAAACATCAAGTTTTTTTAATTTTTGAGTCAGCTTTGTCTTGGTCCCAATGTCTTTAAAATCACCAGAATTTGAATAATAATTGTCCTTGTCATTTTCTATTCGCATCGGTGTCCAGTCATTGACAATTTCAATGAGCGCGGTTAACAGCTTACATGTTTCATTGGTCTCAGCATCTAATACCTTCTGGTACTCAACATCCGATTCAGAATATGATATCATTTCGTCTCTGATAGTCGTCTGCTGATCCCCTCTTTCGATGTCAACAATGTCTGCTAATAATATCATTGGAATCCAGATATCAAACTTTCGATTCGATAAATGATCCAATGCTTGAAACGATTCTACATGGGTTTCATATAATTTAGCTATTTCATTGGCATATTTTAATCCAAATAAATATAAATCATCCCGAAGTCGTACCTGTAATTCCATTGTTTGATTATTTACGATGTAGCGTTTGATCTTTTCATCTTTTAATTTCTTAACGATGAGAACTTTTATCGAACGATCCGTGAGCGTGTCGCTTATTCTCTGAATGCCAGCGAACATCTTCGGTGAATAGGTATTAAATTGTTTTAATTTGCCCCTGGTATCCAGTCTTGGCACATTGCCACTTTTCGCATATCCGCTATTTAAGATGCTATTAATGACGCTGGTCGTCTTCCAAAGTCTTTCAACTTCATCTAAGAACTGTGTTCTGGAATTGGCATGGGTATCTCTAAATAATACTGCTTCTGACGCTTCTGTGTATAGCTGGCCATTGAAACAGATGGCTGATAACACTTCCATTAGTAGTGACTTGCCTGATCCCCGTTCAGCGTTGACATGTATGTAGGGGAAATATTGAAAAATCTTATAAACATATGTTCCCATTGTCCAGAGCGATAATAGGAAAGTCCTCGGTCTTCATTACGATACCTCTCTTTCATTCTTACGGGCACGCTATTGTGCACCAGGCCGCTCACTGGAGTCTGCGGGCAATCATTGCTCCCGATCCGCGCGATATAGAAAACATCGTGAAGACAATCAGAGAGCATCGCCCGTTTCTCATTCCCACTATTCCCACGCAGCTCATGCGCATAGGTAATTACAAAATAGGCCGGGTAAACTGCTTGTTCTTTTCAGGTTCGGCGCCTCTTCCGGAATCAGTCCGTGAAGCGGTTATGAAGGACATGGGCAATCCCATCGCCGAGGGTTACGGTTTGACGGAAACGGCGCCCATCGCGACCCTTAATCCTTCGGCTTTTTCCAAGATCACCGGCTTTATGTCCAAGGAAAGACGCGGGCTCGGTGTTCCCGTGCCGGATACGGATTTTCGCGTTGCGGATCCGACAACAGGCGAGGATGTTCCTTTCGGGGAAACAGGTGAAATCATGATTCGCGGGCCGCAGGTTATGAAAGGGTACTGGCCTGACGCGTCGGGACTCTCCGAAGACGGTTGGTTTCACACCGGCGATCTCGGTTACATGGACAACGAAGGATTTTTCTATGTGACTGACCGTATCAAAGATATGATTAATGTTTCCGGCCTGAAAGTTTATTCAACCAAAGTGGATGAAGTTATATTCCGTCACCCCGGCGTCCAAATGGTGGTTACAATTGGTGTTCCCGATCCGGAGAAAGAGGGAAGTGAGCGTGTTGTCGCGATTGTCAGGGCGAAAGAAGAATTTACCGGAAAAATTACAGAGGAGGAAATCATCACCCTGTGTAAGGAAAAATTAGCCCATTACGAAGTTCCCAAAGTTGTTGTATTTAAAGATGATTTACCCATGACGGTAACGGGAAAACTTTGGAAAAAAGAGCTTCGCGAAGAATTTAAAGATATTCTCGGAAAGAGAGTTTAACAACAGTTTGATACCGAAAAATTAGAAAGGGAGGATTGATAGATGTCCGTACCTTATTGTACAC
>JALOPY010000525.1 GCA_025453735.1 bacterium
CCGACCAATGCAATGGCTGATTCTTCCGGCAGATAATTTGAAGAATAGAAATTTTTCACATCCTCGATCCGGATGGCGTTCACACTCGAGATCGATCCGGAAATGGGATTGCCATAGACATGGTTTTCAAACAGAAATTTGTTAAAATAGTCGCCGATCACCCGGGAGGACTGCTCTTTCGCCTGCTCCAGTTCTACCAGCAGTTGCTTTTTTCGTTTATCAAATTCCTCTTTATCGAAAATCGGCTGGACAATCATTTCCTTCAAAATCGGGAATACTTTTAGTTGATCAGTTTTCATGAACGACATGGAAACCGAAGCGAATTCCCTGGCGGCCGAGGTCTCATAAGATACACCGAGAAAATCCAGCGTCTCTTCGATCTGGTCTTTGGTGTAGCTTTTGGTGCCAAACAATAACGCATCCGCAGTGAGCGACGCCAGTCCATACTTCCCACTGTCTTTCGTCGCGCCAGCCGGAAAAACGGCAGAGACATAAATCAACGGCACCTCGTGCTGCTCCATGAGGTACACAGTCAGCCCATTCTTCAGCACAAATTTTTTATATTCGGGTAATTTGAATCCATTCGAGCTTGCCGTTAAATTGTTGCCCAACAGCCCATGAGCCAATATGAAAAAAGAGATAAGAAGCAAGATCAGTCGGATAGATAATTTTTTCATCACGATTCCTCCTCCATTTTCTTGAGAATGCCGACAGTGCGGTTTGATTTCTTCAGATATTTTCCCGCGACTTTTTGAATGTCATCCGCGGTTACTTTTCGATAAGCGTCAGGCGCATGAAACAATTTTTCATAGCTGCCGAAAAAAAGCTCGTAGGTGCCAATGGTATTTGCCTTGCCATCGATCGTCTCCATTGCATGATAGAAATCGACCAGCTTGCGATTTTTCACTTTTTGCAGTTCGGCTTCCGTGACACCCTCTTCTATAATTTTATTGATCTCCTGGTAAATCGCTTGTTCCAGGGAGTCCTCGCTCACATCACTGCTGCAAATGGCGTAGACGTACAATAGATTGGGATCAAAAGCCAGCGGCAGATAGGTCGTGACTTCAACTGCCACTTGCTTTTCATCAACCAGCGCCCGATAGAGTCGGGACGATCTTCCCTCGGATAAAATTGAATTCAGCATGTCCAGCGCATAATACTCATCGGCGCTGGTTTCTGGCACATGATAGACGATCATGAGGTTCGGGGTGGTTACATCTTTTTTGACAACCAATCGTTTTTCGCCAAGCTGTTCCGGCTCTTTGGTGTGAATCGGTCGCGGTGGATCATGGGACGGAATCGGCTCAAAATATTTTCGAGCAAGTTGTTGGGCATCATCCAACTTCAAATCACCAACCAGAACCACGACCGCGTTGTTCGGTGCGTAATAGGTTTCAAAGTAGCGCTGCAAATCTGATTTCTTCCAATTTTTAATATCCGATTCATATCCGATGACCAACCAGCGATACGGGTGTGCCAGAAAAGCAACGCCTTTCACCTGTTCTTCCAGCTTCTCCCAATTGCTATTTTCCATGCCCGTGATCCGCTCTGAAAGAACCACGCCTCGCTCACTTTCGACCATTTTATCATCGAGCGCCAGATGTCCGATTCGATCCGCTTCGAGATCAAAAATCAATTCCATGGCGGAAGTCGGAAACCAATTCATATACACGGTCACATTTTCAGACGTGTACGCATTGTTCGAGCCGCCATTCGCCTCCATCACACGGTCGAATTGTTTGGGACCGTATTTGGCCGCGCCATTGAACATCATGTGCTCGAAGAAGTGCGACAGTCCGGTGATGCCCGGATATTCGTTCCGTGAACCGACTTTCCAGAAGATGTAGATGTTGGCATTCGGGATGGAATGATCTTCCACGACGATCATTTTCATGCCATTTTTTAGCGTAAGCGTTTTGACATCCTCCAATCGAGTCTGGGCGGAAATCATACTTGTTATAAACAAAAGCAGAATCAGTTGTTTAAAGATTTTCATTGTTCCCTCCTAATCGAATTAAAGTTCGGCTGTTTATGCAACGACAAATATATTAAACTGCCCCAACAAAGTCAAGGCAAATTCTGACTATGAATGTAACTATTAAAAATTATCAGCAATCCGGCAATGCGTTTCAAAATAAAGATGAATAAAAAATATAGCAAGCCATAATTTTTCTTGACATTGCTAACATGAGTTTTGTATATTGGCTGTGTTCATTTTTATTATTTTTCATACAAAAAAATAAGGAGTCTCCAAAATGTCAAATTCAAAAATCAGGTTCCGTTTTCTGTTAATTCTGGCGAGCATCCTTCTCATATCCGGATGCCAACAAGAGAAAGGTTCTCCAAGTGGATCTACGAAAGACGGTGTTTTTATTCACATCAGCAATGGTACGAATGATCCGCACCGGGTTTTGATGGCGCTCAACATGGCAGCGATTATGGCAGAAGATAGAGACGTGCTGGTCTATTTCGATGTCAAGGGCGTGGAGGTTGTGCTCAACAATGCCATCGATTTGCAATTCGGTCATTTCACCTCATCAATGACGCAAATAAAGAAGCTTCTCGACAAAGATGTTCAGCTTCTAGTTTGTCCTGGTTGTTTAAAAACAATAGGGAAGTCTGAAGAAGATGTGATCGATGGTGTGCAGATCGCTAATAAGGATGCATTTTTTAATTTCACCAAAGGCCGAATTTTGACGCTGGATTATTAGGATTGTGAATTAATTAAGTTACTCATTTGATAAAACAATTTTGCCTTTCTATGGGCAAGGATCATTCGTAAATGGAACAGCTATTTAATTCACGTCCCGAATCAGATTCAAACAGATAAATTTTGAAAATTGTGATGTCGATCGCTTGAATTATTTGCCGAAGAATACAAATAAATGCAAAAGCCATTAACAGCAATAATTATCGATGACGAACGGCTGGCGCGCAAAGACCTGGCTTCATTGCTTTCCGAGCATCCAACTATCAGCGTTGTAGGGGAAGCAGATAATGTTGCCGCAGCGCTCATTGCCATTGAGCAGCTCAATCCTGATGTCATTTTCCTCGACATCCAGATGCCAGGGGAATCAGGTTTTGATTTATTGAACAAAATCAACATCAAAGCAAAAGTTATTTTTGTCACCGCATTCGATGAATATGCCATCCGTGCTTTTGAAGTGAATGCCCTCGATTATCTGCTC
>JALOPY010000526.1 GCA_025453735.1 bacterium
TTGGCAAGCACCAGTAATGCTTTTTCCCGGATTCGGCAGGCGTGATGAACGCATGCTTTTTGGAGAAGCCAAGGCTTGGGGGAATCGTTGGAATCGTCGGCGAAAATCGGACATGATATGTCGTTGAAGGATTCAGCCCTGCTAATTTGAATTGATGCTGAATCGATGCGGGACTGGAAGTCTGATACACGAGGCTATCTTTGCTCGAGACGCGAAAAGTGACTGAGGTAGCCGTTGCCGTCGTCAGATTGATTTCTGCACCAGTGGCAGCAGGAAACCTCACGTTTGGCTCTGGCTCGAACAGCTCGTGATCGAGCACGAAAATTTGCCCGGTCCGAAAATCCGATGCATAAATTTGTCCTGCTTTATCATCCGCCAGCCCATACGGAAAAATCCCGCTAATCGAATTCCCTGTGAAAGCATTGATAAGTTCGCCTTGCTGATTATAGCGACGAATTTCATTGCCAACAGACAGATAGATTTTATCTTCGGTAATTAAAATATCTCTTCCCAATCCACTGCCGAAGCTAAAATCGCTTTGCCATTCGGCTGCATTATTTTTCCAGCAATAGATTTCAACCTGGTTCATCCCGTTATTTACAACATAAATTTTTTCATTTTTGACTGCCACTGCCACGGGATGATCCAATTCCTTTTTTCCAAATTCGGCGAGAACTTTCAAATCACGATCCCACACTTTGACTCGATTATTTCCCTCATCCGCGACAAAAATATTATCGCTTTCGTCCACTGCAATATCAGTCGGCTGGTTTAATTGCTCTGCTGCTGTTCCAAAATATCCAGCCGAATTTTTCCAGTTCCCTTTTCTATCAAATAAATTGATGCGATGCAATCCCCCATCTCCCACGATAAAATCACCATTGCTCAATTGCGCGATTGAAGTTGGGTGGAGCAATTGCCCTTTCTGACTGACTGGAATGCCAAATGTATTGATCGTATTGCCATTGCGACGAATCTCTTGCACGATGCCCCTGGATTTATCAGGAACGATCAGCGTATTCTTTTCTGAAACGAGAAAATGATGCAGCCAGCTCATTGCAACGGGCTCGGATTTCATGGCTAGTCGTTTCAACACGACATTATCAAATTCAATGATTCCGCCAGAAGATTGGATTCCCACAAAGCCAGCAGGAAAAAGCAAAGGCTCTCCTTGAGAAATCGCGACGTTATCGAGGTAAATATCATATTTCTTTTTGTCCTGATCAACTCGAAGCACCAGGCGATGCCATTGTGAGAAATCCTGTTCATTAATTCGGGCGCTGTGCGTGCATTCGTAGCCCGCATTCATAAAATGACCGATGAGCATGGTTTTATTCGATTCAAATCGGCACATGTGCGAAAAATCAGTTGTCTGCAATTCTTCGGAATGGAAGAAAAATCCCGCGCCTGGCTCGCCCTCGATCACTCGAAAAACAAACGCTATCTCGAACGAATAATTCATAAAAATATTCAACAGCGCGCCGCAATCGTATTCCTTGGTCTTCTGCACGAATTTTCCATCGGCAATTTGCCAGTACCCTTTGGAGGTGATCCAGGTGGGAGAGCCATCCGAGCCGTTGTGATAGCTCTCGAAATCATCGGAGAAAATGGGGCTGGCTTTTTGGGCAAATCCTGGAGTCGAAAGAATGGATACCAAAAATATCGAAATGATAACTCGCTTCATGCCTCGTTCCTCCTATTATCTGAATACTGATTCCATCGCTCTGAGCGATGGAATCAGTGCGATTCACCTGAATAATTTGCTTCCTACAAAATTTCCTTAATACAAGAGAATACCTGCTGCAACTCCTCGTCGGTGTTATAGAAATGAAACGCCAATCGAATATAACCTTCTCTCAAAGAGCACACAATCCGGCGTTTTTGAAGATGTTCGAATATTTTCTGGCTTGCAATTTTTGGATGTTTGAACGTCACAATGCCAGCATGATTGATTCTTTGATCGGAAGTCAACAAAATAAAGCCTTTTTCTTTCAACATTAAGATCGCTTTTTCGGTAATTGACATGATATTATTTTCGATTTTTTCCGTTCCAATTTCATGAACCATTTTAAGCGATTCGACCAGTCCGTTCATTCCGATGAAATTTTCATTGGCAGCTTGAAAGCGGCGTGAGTCCGAATAAAGCGGACGCACTGGATAGAAACTGTTCAGGTTCTCATACTCTGCGCTTGCCCAGCCAACATGAAATGGGATCAGCTCATGCAAAATTTCCTGGCGAAGGTAAAAAATTCCGGTCCCGGCTGGCGCATTTAGCCATTTCACGCCGCCTGCCGAAAAGAAATCGACATTGCTATTTTTCAAGCTGACCTGAACTGCGCCGAGTCCCTGAATCCCGTCCACGATAAGGTAGAAATTTTTCTGATGTTTTAATTCGCCAAGCTGCATCAAATCCAGTCGATAGCCGGAGAGGAAATGAACGTAATCGACAACGACTGCTCGGGTGCGATCATCAATTTTCTGATTTAAGCGCTCGTAAAAATCATCGCCATTTTTGAGCGGAACGTAACGTTTTTCGACCTGCGGGAAGCAATAGGCAGCCACGTAAAGACTGGCCGGAAAGGCATCCTCCTGAACGACCATGTTATCGCCAGGTTTCCAGTCAATCGAATGCAGGGCGAGAGATAAACCATCCGTGGTGTTACGGATGAAGGCGATCTCGGGAGGCTGGACATCCAATAATCTGGCAGACTGATCACGAAATGATTGCTGCATCGCCATCAAACCATCCATGGATGGCTCGCCAGCCGAGGCAAGTGCTTCAATGTATTCCTTCATTGCTTCGGCAGATTTTCTGGGGAGCATTCCGGTGGAGGCATGGTTCAGATAGATAATTTCAGGATTAAATTCAAACAGTGCGCGGTAATTCTGACTCACAACATATTCCTTTCCAGCTCGTCTCATGTTCCAAATAATTGTGATGAAATTAATGATTTTAGGAACGATTGTCAAGGAATATTTGCAAGTATTTTTAACGAGAAAAAAACCAGGTTTCTATCAGAAACCTGGTTTTTCAATTCTATTGAACTCGCAGCTTGCTCCACAGTCTGGTTAATAGCATTATCGCCAGAATCGAAACGGCAGTCAGTATTCCAGCCAATAAATTCTTGCCATAGATCCAATTTCCAGTGGCAAATAGCGCGGCGTAAACCGCAAAGCATCCGAG
>JALOPY010000527.1 GCA_025453735.1 bacterium
CAGGATTAAATCGTATGGCAGCTCTTTGATGGCAGCGACCAACGCTTTGGCAGTCGCCAGGGAATCCAATGCCTGATCGGTTTTCACCAGCACCGCTTCTTCCGCGCCCATCGCCAAAGCGTTGCGCAAAGCCGACGTCGTTCGCTCCGGTCCAACGCTGATCACGGTGACAGTGGTATTGCCCTGCTTTTCCTTGATTCGTAACGCCTCTTCGACGGCATATTCATCATACGGATTTAAAATCCAGTTCACATCTGCCGGATCGATTGATTTTTTATCAGCACCGATTTTGATTCTGGTTTCGGTATCGGGGACTTGTTTGATGCAGACGATTATGTTCATGAATCCTCCTTCAAATTGGATTATAAGAAACTAATGCATTTATCATTTTTTGTAAGCTCGGAGAATTTAGTGCCGCTGTTTCGACATCCCAATGATCGTTCACGTATGTAATAAGTGCCCCATTATAATCAGGTCCCTGTTGAGCACTGCTTCCTGACCTGGGGACAATTGCCTCGCGTAATTCTTTATATCTTGATCTTCGAGCAAGATTGATTAAAAATTGTTTTGGATCGATAATATCATCAACCCTCACAGGAATTTTATTTTTATTGATTCCCAGGTATTTTGAAAAGGCGTTTCGATGCGCTAGTATCCAGGATTCGACTTCCCGCACGGCAACTCGAAACAACAAATTCGGATGTCTGGGAAATGGTAGCCATTCTTTTATGAGAATCGGAGCACATTCTATCTTATCAAGGTCAGCTAATACTAAAAATGGCATTACCCTGGCGGCATGATTGAACCCTTGAATCTTTGTTTTTAAATAGCCAGCTCCGCCTTGACTGAAACATTTTCCAACAGAAAAATTGAACTGAGAAAAAATTTTTTTTAAAACAGCCTCATGCACCGCATCTTCAAACGCGAGATTAATAATGAGATTTTCACTCATTGAAAAATCTCCAATTGTTCAATATTATCTGGCGCGGTAAAGGGCAATGCTGCATCAGCGATACTTAAGCCACCTTCTAACATGGCTCGAATTTCTTTATTCGATGAGGCTAACTGAACCTGAGTGCCTTCCTGGCCAGGGACCAATAGTAGCACCTCGTCCCCAGCTATTCCTTTATCTGATAGCAAATCAGCGCTATGGGTGCTCAAAACAACCTGTCGGTTTTTCTGTTTCTGCAATCGATAAATCAAAGCGGGTAATTTCTTGACGATGGCAGTGTTCAATGACAATTCAGGCTCTTCTAAGAGCAATAAGGAATCGCTTTCCAACAACGACCAGAGCAAACCAATCAAGCGCAAGGTGCCATCGGAAAATTGATCCTCGCGTTGTTTGGCGCCATGCATACGCCAGTGCTTGTACAGAACTTCAAGGTGTGGAATCCCGCCTTCTTCGGTATCAATAACGTAACTGAGCTGTTCTAATTTTGGTACAGCAATGGCCAGTGCGGATTCAATTTTTTTTAATCGGGCGCTTCTCGTCCTTTCCGAGGTTCTTGAAACTCGTTCCAAAAAACTACGACCAAATGGATCCCCAGGAATCCCAGGACCAGAAAACTCTTTAGAGTATCGTAAGAGCTGTGGTACAAGATGGAGATAAAGAACTGACTCTAAGAATTTCGAAATTTCTCTGAATTCTGCATTAGCATTGATCTGTTCTAAATGGGTTTGTGTCAATCGTAACGCATCTGTTTTGTCAGATTCATCCGGCCGATTTATAATTATTTGACCTGATTTCCAGACTTTTTCATAAGATAAATAAGGCTGAAATGCTCGATATCCACCGCCTTTTTGTTTTATACCGATTGCATATTCCCACAACGGCTCTTGTTCTCCTGCATTAGAAAATTGTATCCTAATTTCAATATCTGGTGGACGACGAGCCGATAAACATCTAATTTTTGAAACACCTCCTCTATCACGGACAGCCCTTTGCAAACCATTGACAACGATGTCACGCAAAAAACGAAAGACATCTAATAAATTAGATTTCCCTGACGCATTAGGCCCAGCCAAAAAAACTCGTTCGCCAAGAGCGACATCAACCGATTGAAAATTCCGCCAATTTTTTAAAATGAGGCGAGAGACGATCATTTGTCCACCTCCATTATATCTTTCGTGATGCTGAAATATTAATATAAAATGTTAATCCGATAAAGTCAACCAATTTTTAAATCATTCAAGTAAAACCTCACTCACTGGTGGACTGTTACAGATGGGCGACCCAAAAAACTTTCCTAAACCTTCGAGGTTTAGGAAAGCTTACTCACCCAGGATTGAGCGATTGCATCATTCAAAATAGTTATCGAAATGCTCTTATTTGACCTCGATCTCATCCCGCCAATACCTGAGCTTCCCCACACCGGGCGCATCGGGGCTGCCATCGAATGCCAATCCAAATTGCGCGGGTTTGGGGTCGAGCAGCCATCGATTTTTGTATTGGATCTTTGTCAAATTTATCGCGGTATAACTCATTTTTTTCCCATTTACAGTTGCGAATAGAAAATCGCCATTCGTCTCAAAATCACCATACTTGATACGACCCGATTCATACGTATATTTCGGTCGCCGCCAATCACGCACCATGTCCATGCGAAGATCACGCTTGGCTGCAACGATAATCTGTTTTGCGCCATCGTTTATTTCGATTGCCAGTCCACTTTCTTCCGGTTCGGATGGAATTAATTTAATTCGATTGAGCCATTGTTCAGGCGATTCGCTCGCCGAATGAGGAATCAATACCGTCACAAAACCGATGTGCTGCCCCAGCTCGAAATGTTGTCCGGTCATTTGATAAATTACCTGCTCATCCTGGTAGTAACGTTTTTCCCGCTCGACTCCTTCCAGGCGATATTGGGTGTGAGGGAACATGATCAGTAGATTTTCGTTTGTGGGCAGCGCCAAGCTTCGGAGTGAATCATAAACTGTATCATACCAATGATCGCCCTGCACGAGTATTTTGCGCGTATGCCATAAATTTGCCGCGGTAAAAAATTCTTCGACCCTTGCTTTGAAAACATCGAACACGACAAACAATTCAGGGTTTTTTACATAAGTGATGATCCGATCCCATTCGTAACCCAGCTTATCATCGATCACGCGGGTGCGGCTGTAATCGAATTCTGGCAGCGTCACAAAATCGACTTTCTGGGTTCGGACACGACGATAGGAGCC
>JALOPY010000528.1 GCA_025453735.1 bacterium
GATGATCTGCCGAATCGCTTCGTCGATAGCCGAGGCTGCCATGTGATAGGGATCGATCACGCCATATTTGGGATTGCAGCCATTGGATATGATGATGCCCTTGTTAGAATTCAAAACCGGTCGAACGATAGACGCATCACCAGGCCCATCGTTTTGCTCACCGACCAGCGGCTTCAACACACTACCGCCCTGGACTTCGTGATCGTATTGCCGAATCACCCATTCCTTGCTGCAAACATTGTATGACGATAAAATCTTTTTCAAATCGTCTGTCAAATCCTGAGGCTCGGGAAAATCTGTTTCTTCCATACAGCCTTTCGTGTCAGTCGGGGAACTCCATCATGCAGGAATTCCATATCGAGATCAGCGACGAGATGGCCATCATATTTCAATTTCAAACGATGCGTATCCGTCACCCGGGCAACAACAGTCGCTTCAACATTTTCACTTTCAAATAATTCCAGAATCTCATCCTGATTTTCCGGCGGAACGATGATCACCATTCGTTCCTGCGCCTCAGAAATCCAGATTTCCGCGTAGCTCAATCCCTGGTATTTGAGCGGCACTTTTTCCAGCTCGACTTCGGCGCCATGCTCGGCGCAAAGCTCGCCAATCGCGGAAGAAAGCCCACCCGCGCCGCAATCGGTTATCGCTCGATAAAGTTTTCGATCCCGGGCTTGCAGCAGCGTATCGACCATCTTCTTTTCCATAATGGGATTGCCAATTTGCACCGCGCCGCTGGAAACAGTTTCGGATTCCGTGGTCAATTCCCCGGAAGAAAAAGTGGCGCCATGAATCCCATCTCTGCCAGTTCTGCCGCCAACAACGATAACCAGATCGCCAATCTGAACTTCTTTTTCAGTCATATTTTTAGGCAGTAGTCCCACGTTGCCACAAAACACCAGTGGATTTCCCACATAACGATCATCAAAAAAGATCGCACCATTCAACGTAGGAATGCCCATGCGATTGCCGTAATCCCGCACCCCGGCATGAACGCCCAGGAAAACGCGTTTGGGATGCAAAGTCCCGGGGGGTAATTTTTCCATCGGATAATCCGGCGGGGCAAAACAAAACACATCGGTATTCACAATCGGTTTCGCGCCCAAGCCTGTTCCCAGCGGATCACGAATGACGCCGCCAATCCCCGTATTCGCGCCGCCATAAGGCTCCAGCGCTGAAGGATGATTATGGGTTTCGACTTTGAAACAGACATCATGCTTGTCATCAAATTCAATAACGCCGGCATTATCTTTGAAAACTGAAAGACACCAGGATTTATCCAATTCCCTCGTCACCTTCATAATAGTGCTTTTCAGCAAATTATCGATGATCTCCCCGTTAAATTCAATCAAACCGCGAAAGGTCTTGTGAACGCAATGCTCGGACCAGGTTTGTGCTAAGGTTTCCAGCTCGACATCGGTTGGCTTTCGACCTAATTTTTTGAAGTAGGCTTGAATCGTTTTCATCTCGTCGAGATTGAGGAAAAGCTGTCCATCGCGGCTAATTTTCAGCAACTGTTCATCGTTTGCCTCAAGCATATCAACTTCGGTTCGCTGAAATTGATAGGTTGCTGGTTCGGCAAATATTTTTTCTTCAGGTTGCACCACATGCTGAATCACTTTATTGGCAAGGATTTTTTCCACGATCGTATTTTTTTCAGCATCAGACAACACGCCCCAGATATGATATTTCAATGCGGTCTTAACTTTTTTTACATTGCCGATCCCAAGGTCACGAATCCCTTTCAGTGTACTCTCCTCAACCGGATCCATAACGCCGGGATTGTACGTAATTTCAACGCTCCAAATCTCTTCGCTTGCGTGTTCCAAAGGCTGATCAATCGTGTAAATTTGTGTCATTGGATCGACTAATAAATCGCGACCGATTTGCTCGATCTCTTCTTTTGCAAGATCACCAAGAAGATAGAATATCGAAAAGGTTTTGACGCGGCGAACCGATTTTATCCCCATATCGTTGATGCTTTTCAGGATGCCCATGCTCAACACATCTTTTTCGTCATGTTGAATTCCAAGCTCGATTTTCGTAATCAATTTCGTCTCCTGTGCCCATAAAATTTTGAAAATTTTTAAGACGTCATTATACAAATTTCTGTAACAAAATGCAATAAAAAAACCTGGTCAGCTTTTGCTGTCCAGGTTTTAATTTTGAAAATCGCACGCAATTTAAGACATAATAATTTTCTTATGGATAGACAGGATTTAGTGTTGGCTGAGGGGTAAAATGGCTGCCTGGAAATAATGAAAAATACTCTTCAGACGGCAAGAATTGTGGTCGAAATTTGTAAATGAACTCATCAGCTTCTTCGAAAATCCGGTACAGCACTTCACCATCCATCTCCTCAGGGATCGGCTTTTCCAGCAGGTGAAGAACTGTCGGTGCAACATCATAGATATCAATATTTGAAAGCTTTTTCCCCTTTTTAATATTGGGACCAGTGATCGCTAAAATGCCATTGGGTTCATGATAGGAATAAATCGGATCATAATTATCATTTGCGGAACCGATAAACAAGCGACTGGTTCTCTTATTCGGATCGAGGAAATAAGTATATTCATGCGGAACGAAAATAATGTCCGGCGCCATTTCCAGATTATCACCTCGGAACAAATCCTCCTTGCGATAAATTTCATCAACGACATTTTCCAATGTGTAGGGATCTTTGAGACGATAAAGCTCACCAATAATTTTATCCCTCAAATTTTCATACGCGTCACCTGGTTCAACAGTGCCCTGGGGTTCGCGCCCCGCAAGATTGATATTGATCCCCTGCACATTTGTTGAAACAAAGTATGCCTGGGTTTTGCTCCACTCAATATCGAGGTATTCCATTGGAAAATATTTTTTAATGCCCCAGGGAATAATTCGCTTCAACATTTCAGATACAGACACCGGCAGTATCGAACGAATATTGTCCTTTGTTATTCCGGCTTTTGCGAAAAAATTAGTGACAGGATTTTCCTTTTCTTCAGATTGCTGAAACATGACATCATAAATATCAGTCAGTCTCGATTTTTTGATGGTGATTATTTTTTCTAATAATCCCAGTTCCCACAGCCATTCATTGACAAAAAATTTTTTTGTCACCGATTTAAAGCCATGATGTGAAACCACCACAAAATAACTGTCCTCACCAAATCGCTGATAGAGACTTTGAAGATATGTATCAATTTGAACATACAAAGCCTCGATCAATTCTTCTTCACACCAGAAATCATGCTGCGCTTTGCCCAGGGCATTCAAAGTTAAAATCGCCAAATCCCAGGGATGTTTTTCAACCAGCGCTCCGAAGGTTTTTTCCTGCTTCTCCAGAGTCTTCATGATCTGGGCAAAATATTGCTTC
>JALOPY010000529.1 GCA_025453735.1 bacterium
GCTGATGTAGCCGATGAGCATGATAAATAATCCGAACGTTGAAACGGGACGGGTGCCGAAGCGATCGGATAATGTGCCCGACACTGGACTAACCAATCCCGCCGAAATGGGGACAATCGCTAACATGAGTCCCACCTGGTGCGGATTGTATCCCAGCACATTTTCCAGGTAAAAAGGCATCAATAAAATAATTCCGCCCGTACTGACAAATGTCATGAAACCGGTAAACAGGCTCAGGCTGAACAACTGGTTGCGGAACAGTCGCAGGTCAACCATGGGTTGTTTCACCATTAGTTCTGCTGCCAAAAAGGATACAAAGAAAAGCATCCATGCTGCAAAAAGCATCAGGATTCGGGGATGGGTGAAGCCAATTTTTTGCCCCAGGGTCAATGCCAACAGAAACGATAGCAGGCTAATAAATAATGAACCTGCACCCCAAAAATCGAACCGTTGCCCCTGGATCGCTCTCACGTTTGGCAGAAAGCGGATGACCATAAAACTGCCGATAATCCCCACTGGTATGTTGACGAAGAAAATCCAATGCCAGGAGATGAGATCGATCAGGAAGCCGCCAAGCGTGGGTCCTGTGATGATCCCGATGGAGACAATCGCTCCAACAACGCCCAGCGCTTTACCACGCTCCTGAGGCGGAAAGGCTTCCGTTAGGATACCCGTCCCCAGCGAAATCATCATGGCAGCGCCAACCGCCTGAAAAATGCGGAACCCGATGAGCCAGTAAACCGTTGGCGAAAGTCCGCACAGCAATGAGCCGAAAGTAAAAATGACCATCCCAGCTAAATAAATCGGCTTTTTGCCGACCATATCTGCCAGTCGTCCAATGCTTAGCATCAGGGTCGCCAGCGTCAACAGATAGCCCAGTACCACCCATTGCACGACTTCAAACCTGGTGTTGAATTGCTTCACAAAAGTTGGCAGCGCCACATTGACAATACTGCCATCGATGGTTGCCAGAAAAATTCCCATGCCGAGTGCCGACATGACCAGCCATTTGCGGCTGTAGTCAATAGGATCAGTGTGTTGAGAGATCAAACAGGATTCTCCTTATTTATACCCAGCGCATTAAAGTGCAATTATTTTTCACAAGGAGACACGGAGATCGCGGAGCAAACGCGGAGAAATAACTTCTCCATGAACCTCCGTTTGATCTGTGCCTCATTTTTAAAAGAGTACTTCTTGCAAAAAAATGCAAGATTAAAGGCTCCGAGCCTTCGCAAGGATTTAAATCCGAAAACCAATTCGTGTTGAGTATAACCAGATAGAAACGTTTACTAAACTTTTATAGTTTTGTAAACGGTTCAAATTTTAGAAATCAATTATTCTTACTTTGTGTCAATCAAAAATGAGGTGCTTTTTTATTGATTTTATTGCAGCAAAGACGTCAGCAGCACAGGACTGTGGTGTATCATTTAAAGAATGTTGCCATTAAACTCCCTGTCAAAAATGAGCAGCAAGAAGCTGTCAATCTGGTTTTTTTTAATTCTGCGGGATAAATTAGCAATGGGTCCTGCGGTTTTTTATTTCTGCTGAAACGTCATCTCAAAATCATCAGGATTATAGCCCTGCTCCCGAAGCAACTCGAAAATTTTGTTCAACTTATCCTGATTCAAAGTCGGCGTTCGACTTAAGATCCAACCGTATTTTCGACCAGGTGTGCCGATAATAGCGAAATCATAATCCGCTCCCAAACCAATGATCCAGTAATCGCCCCAGAACAGCGATAAACCAAAAATTTTGACAAAACTGACTTTCAGTTTGGCATTGGATTCGGCATCCACGATTCGAGCGATTCCTTTTGCTTCGATAGCTTTTCCTGCTTTATCAAAACAACGATTGATGACGTCGATCTTGCCATCCTCTCGCAGCGCATATTGCGCCGTTGTTCCCCGATCACATTTTCGCTGGAAGCGATTGGGAATTTTGGCAATTTCGTACCACAATCCTGCGTAGCGATCCAGATTCACATTTGAGACAGTCTTTAATGATTTTTCATTTTGGGCTGCTGCAACAACGACCGGGCAAGGCAGAAGCAGGGCAATGAAGAATATGCTCATGATTAAGCTCCAGATTTTTTGCATTTTTTATTCTCCAATACTATTTTTGAGAATTATGGTTCGGGCAAATTTTGATCTTGTTCTCTAATAGCAAGAAAAATTTCGACATTCGGGAAACGATTTGATAGCGGTTTTATTTTTGCTGGCGCTGTGAGGTTGCACACGATTTTGGTGGTTTGCGTGATTGTCTCCAAAAAAATCGGCGTCGTTAGCACAACCATAGAATCCTGTTGCACCGAATCAACCGGAGCTAACACTTTGATAAATTCTGGAATGACTGCAAGTGAATCGATCACGAATCCATCTGGCAGCGATCCGATGAATTGTGGTTTTATTGCGACGTCAAATTCCCGCATTTCAATGATATTTAGCTGAATCGAGGATGGCCTGGTTTTTCCGACTCGAACTTGTTTTGGGATGGAAAGGTTTTTTTCATCGATCCGAATAGATATCTCGCCAGGGGTAATTTTTGATAAATCGATCACTGCCCGAAGCTGGGATGGATTGATGCGATTCAGATCGACATTGTTGCCGAGGAGATTGACTGTGATCTCGTTTGTGGTTTCGCCTTCAATTAAATAATTTTTTGGCATTGAAATATAGTCGATGGGAATGGTGTAGATCATCTCTTTCAATTCACTTTGCGTCAGCACAACCGTGGACCAGAAGAGAAACGCAAATACAAAACTCAGTGCAATTTGCTTGATTGTTTTTTGTTTTGAGATATCCTTTTGATTGAATAACTGGTGGGGAGCGATGGCGCTCCAATGCTTTATGATTCGGGCAGCTAATTCATTTTTATCTTTGATCGGCTCATAATTTCCCTCGTAAAACAGCGACACTGCGCCTCGTTCCTCTGAAACTGCGAGAACCAGCGCATCAGTAACCTCAGCAAGACCCAATCCCGCATGATGACGCGTGCCAAACTCCTGGGGCAATTTATTTGAATCTGAAAGTGGCAGCCGCACGCTAAAAGAGATTACCTTTCCGTTTTCAATGATAATCGCACCATCATGTCCTGGCGAGTTGGGATCGAAAATACTCATGAGCAATGGAAAACTGATCAGGGCATCCAATCGGACCCCCTCCGACGTCCAGGCTTTCACAGATCGACGCGGCTCGTTCGAAGATTTTCCGCAATTCTGGCTGAAAGATGATGATCAATGCCAGCAGCAAAATCTGGCTCAAGTTGGAATAGATCCATTCGATCCCTTTCAAATCCAGCATCCGGGCGACAATGAAAATCCCCGCTGCAATCAGGATGCCGAAGAAAATTTTTCCTGTCCCTGTCGTCTTTATCGTTCGGTACAGGAAAAATATCAGCAACGTGAGCAACAGAATATCGAGCGACACCCGCCAATCGAGCATCTCTTTGATGGTTTGAATTTGTAATGAAAAAATATTCATTTTCCTAATCTTGAACAACTAACAATTATTGAATTTATTTGCTGAATGGATCATCAGCAATGCCTTCTTCAGCATCCAATCACTCCCCCGTTTCACTAATCACAATTTTCTGCCCTGCTCGAACGAACAGAATGTCCTTAATTTTAGTGAACATTTTGAAAAAATCACCTTTCTCCTCGATCAGCTTACCCAGCGAAAAACCTAGAATTACGAGGTCAGCTTGTTGTGAATGATCGCTGACCAATGTTTCATAGAGCTGCTTCTCTTTGTTCCAAGGAATTTTTTGGACATTCTTTTGGGATATTGGAATCCGTCCCTGGTCTATGAGGTCATTTAATTTTTTGACTTCTTTATTGAGCTCTTTTTCTTCAAATGCCGCGAATAGTTCGATTTCGCAGCCCTGCCATTCAGGATGCCCTATCATAATATATGCCAGCAGAATCATCAGATTGGCATTGCGATAATCGCCTGGGGTAAGCCAGATATGGATTCTTTTTCGATAGCCGAAATGGCGCTCCGAAGAACGCAGCACGCATATATTGAAATCGACGATCGCCGCAAATTGACAACCTTCGATGATATTTGAAATATCATCTTGATCGTCCTCATGAAATTCAAACAGGATGCTATTATTTTCCATGCCTGAAATGCCAGGAATCTGGATGATTTGCGCAACAGCAGTTTTAAAACTGGGAGAGACGATAGTGTCAACGTAGATGCCAGCCCGACTGTCCGCACCCAATTTTATCAACTGGTCTAATTTTGATTTTGATTCGATTTTCGTCTCGTCGTTCAATGAACCTTTAATATAATGAATAAAAGAACCAAAACCATAATAGTGAGAAATCCATCGCAATAGATCGAACGGCGCTAGCCGGGTAAATGAGCTTGAAGAAATTGCAATAAATGAAGGACGCCAGTTCGCGGACGCAACTTCTGTTGATTTTCGCTGAATTAAAACCTGCAAAGTTCTGGTCAATTGGAAGAGAACTCCTTTTAGCATGGCGGATAAATCATATTCCTGTTCCCTGCCACGCTTCAGGCTGGCATAAATCAAGACAATAGCGATCAATGCAAGAAATGCGTACAGTGGCGCCATCTGAAACATCATGATAAAACAAGCAACGGCTCCGATCAGGGAAAGATACCACCTCGAGCGAAATGTCGGCCGATAAGATGTGTTTCCGGCAAAATGCTCTAGAAAACTGACCAGGCAGAGCGAGCCGTACGTGATCATAAAAAACATACTGATTACCTGCGCAACGAAATCGACGCTTCCCATGGACACAAAAGCAAGAACGATAATTGCAGTAATAAGCGTGGCGTTTACTGGCTCATTCGCATCCCCTTTGCCTTTGCTTAGAAATTGATTGATTGGAGCTATTGGAAAAATACGATCTTTTGCTAATGCCTGCATGGTTCGAGGCGCAATAAGGATCGAGCCAATGGCTGATGAAAGCGTTGCAGCTCCTAA
>JALOPY010000530.1 GCA_025453735.1 bacterium
GTTTGAAATGTGCTGAGTAATTTTTATATTAAGGACTGTGAAGAACATCGCTTCACAAATCGAAGATGCGCCGTTTTTTTGGAGCACCGAAGATGCGCCGTTTTTTTGCCTGTCCGCCATTTTTTTTAGGCGGAAAGCATTGATTAATGAATAATTCTCTTACAATGAGATGCGGAGCAAACGGAGTTTGCACGGAGTTTTCTAACCGCCAACTAATTCCTTCAAAAAAATCTCCGTGAATCCCTATGCTCACCGGTGCTCGAAGAGTAAAGAGTATCTGATTACTCCACTGCTCATTGTAAGTTTTTATAATGATATTTTTGACAAAAACTTTGAAATTCCGATACAGTAAGGGTCATTCTTAAATGGGACAGTCATTTAATGCACGTCCCAAAGGATGAGAGATTAAATAAATTGACCATTTCAGAATTTACGATTGTTGCAAGCAATGACGATCTGAAAATATAATGGATAAGTTATTTTAACTTTCATCTAAAACAACAGCAACTATGTCTATAAATGTTAGGAATTGGGGCTCATGACGGATTTTGTTCATCTCCACAATCATTCTCACTACAGCTTGCTGGATGGGGCATGCAAAATCGACGATTTAATTGAAACGTGCAAAGCTTTTGGGATGGATACGCTGGCTTTGACCGATCATGGCAATATGTTCGGCGCCATTGAATTTTACACGAAGGCAAAAAAAGCCGGTATCAAACCCATCATTGGGGCAGAAGTCTATATCGCCCCAAACAGCAGATTCGATAAAATATCCTCATCAAAAGGCGGCAGCGATACTTCTTTTCATCTAATTCTCCTGGCAAAAAATGATCAGGGGTATCGAAATTTAATGAAGCTGGTGTCGATTGGATTTCTGGAAGGATTTTATTATAAACCTCGCATTGACAAAGAAATTCTCCGCGAATACTCCTCAGGTCTTGTTGCGCTGTCTGCCTGTCTCAAAGGTGAAGTCCCGCAGATGTTGTTGCGCGATGATCCCGAAGCCGCAGAAAAGTCGGCATTGGAATTCAAACAAATTTTCCAGGATGATTATTATTTTGAAATTCATCGTATTGGCATTCCCGAGGAAGACGCGATCATCGGAAAAATGATCGATCTGGCAAATCGGCTTAGCATCCCCTTGGTTGCGACGAATGATATTCATTATTTAAAAAGAGAGCACGCGTTTGCCCACGAAATTCTATTGTGCCTGCAGACGGGCAAAACAATGGAACAACAGGATCGAATGCGGTTTGATACCGAAGAAGTATATTTTAAATCGCCCCAGGAGATGATCGATCTTTTCAAAGACATTCCTCAAGCGATTCAGAATACCCGAATCGTTGCAGATAAATGCAATTTAGAAATCGATCTGAACACCACACATTTACCGGATTATCAGGTACCCGAATCCCATAACGGGATGTCGCTCGATGATTATTTGGGTCACCTCGCTAATGAAGGGCTCAAGGAACGATACAAAAATATTGCGCCGCAGCTAAAAGACCGACTGAATTACGAGTTGGACATCATCAAAACCATGGGGTATGCCGGGTACTTTTTGATCGTAAAAGACTTTATCGATTACGCGAGAAAAATGGATATTCCGGTTGGACCGGGACGTGGATCCGCAGCGGGAAGTCTGGTTTCTTATGCGCTGCGAGTGACGAATATCGACCCGATCGAATACGATCTGCTGTTCGAACGCTTCCTGAATCCCGAACGCGTCAGCATGCCTGATATCGACATTGATTTTTGCTATGAACGACGTGAAGAGATCATCAAATATGTCAAGCAAAAATACGGCGAGCAAAATGTCACCCAGATTATCACTTTCGGTACGATGGCAGCTCGCGCGGCGATCCGGGACGTGGGTCGTGTTCTGAAAGTCAACCTGGCTGAGGTGGACAAAATCGCCAAGCTGATCCCGGCAACCATCGGCATGACACTGGATAAAGCATTAGAGATAGTCGCGGAGCTGCGGGAATTATCTGCCAAAGATGACCAGCATCGAATGTTGATCGAAAATTCCCGAATCCTGGAAGGATTGGCGCGTCACGCGTCCACCCACGCTGCTGGCGTTGTGATTACTCCGGGCGAGCTTACCAAATATACGCCGCTATTCAAACCCAGCCAGGGCGATGTGACCACACAATATGACATGAAAACCCTGGAAATGACGGGCGTGCTAAAAATGGATTTCCTGGGATTGCGAACCTTGACCGTGATTGATGATACCCTGAAAATGATCCGGGATCGCGGAATTCATCTCAATCTCGATACGCTGCCAATGGATGATGACGACACATTTAAAATATTTTGTAATGGAGAAACGATCGGAGTTTTTCAATTTGAAAGCTCAGGAATGCGAGATTGCTTGCGCCGATTAAAACCGCAGCGGCTCGGCGATCTTATCGCCATGAATGCGCTCTATCGACCTGGTCCGATGGACATGATCGACGACTTCATCATGCGAAAACATGGCGAGACGAAGATCGAATATATTCATCCGTTGCTCGAACCAATATTAAAAGAAACCTACGGCGTGATCGTGTATCAGGAGCAGGTGATGCGGGTTGCCAGCGATCTGGCAGGTTTCAGTCTTGGTGCGGCAGATTTGCTGCGGCGGGCGATGGGGAAGAAAAAGCATGAGTTGATGAAGGAACAGCGAAAGCTATTTATTCAGGGCGCGGCTGAGCGGAAAATCAACGAGGCGACCGCCAACGAAATCTTTGCGTTAATGGCAAAATTTGCCGGCTACGGATTTAATAAATCCCACGCCGCGGGCTATTCGCTGGTCGCCTATCAAACTGCATTTTTGAAAGCGCATTATCCGGCTGAATTTATGGCAGCAAACCTGACGAGCGAAATGAATAACACGAGTCGCATTGTGATTCTCATCGATGAATGCCGACGGATGAATATCAATGTGCTGCCGCCCGATGTCAACGAAAGCGATTATAAATTTACTGTGGTCGGGAAAGACATCCGGTTTGGACTGGGCGCGGTGAAGAACGTCGGGAAAAACGCGATTCTTTCCATTCTCGATGCCCGGGAAAAACATGGAAAATTCAAGACGATTTTCGATCTTGTCCAACACGCTGACACGCGGCTCGTAAATAAGAAAGTACTCGAGAGTCTGATTCAGTCCGGGGCGCTCGATCCCTTGCAC
>JALOPY010000531.1 GCA_025453735.1 bacterium
TCTTGCGTGTCGCCCAGAGATGCGGAAGAAAATCATTTTCTTTTTTGGGAGATGAAAAATCAGCATCGTAAGCAAATTTGTTTTCTTTATCCTTGGTCTTGCCGGTCAATGTGATCGCGGTATTTTTCTCATCGGCAAATCTTCCTAGAACCGTCAGTTGCGAGCCTTGGTACAAATCAGGCAGTTTTTTCGGATAGACGTCCTCGATTTCAATTTTGCCATAATTGATTTCCAAATCTGTCAGCACCGGATGGCTGATCTTGTCATAAAATGAAGAAATTTTTTTATCGATATCTTCATTGGGCTCGATGTAATCCGAAACAGCCTGGTTCTGGGAGGCGATTTTATCCAGCAAAACGGTGTTGACATCGTAGCCAACCCCAAAAGTAAAGATTTTCATTTTATCTTTATTTTGTTTCGTCGCATTTGTAATAATGCTTCCAATATTCGTTTCGCCAACCGTTGGCAAGCCATCGGTGACAAGAACGAGGCTCATCGGTCGCTTCGCGTTGCCTTCCAGTTTCAAGGCATCCAGCAGCGCTTCATTGATATTGGTGCCGCCTTTGGCTTCCAGCCTGTCGATATAATTGATCGCATCGTTGCGAAATTCCAAGGCTGACACCAGATCCTTTTTAAATAGCCTTGATTCGGTGCTGAACGCAATGACATTGAACCGATCGTCGTTATCCAGATTTTTGATGCAATACTGAAGCGCATTTTTCGCCTGCGTGATCTTTTCGCCCTCCATGCTGCCGGATACATCCAGAATAAAAACGATGTCTTTGTTGATAATTTCATCTTTTGCAATTTCCGTTTTGGGAGAGATCAGCAGCATGAAGAAGCCATTTTCCTTTTCTTCAGGTCGATAGGTCAGAAGGCTCAAGCCGAAATCCTTCTGGGACAGCGAATAGTAAAGGACAAAATTATCCTCCGAATCTTTGCGCTTGCCCTCGTAACTGATTCTGGCGTGATGATCATCGGTCCGGGAAATATCGACGTCATGGCTGGGCGAGTAGATATTTTTCAACGGAATTTTTGATTTCAAATCGACAAAGATGATTTGCGAAATTTCGGTCAAACGTTTTGTATCATTTTCATCCTTTGTTGCAATTTTATCTTCGCGATCCTGCAGCGGAATGACATGGGGAGGGCCAGGATAAGGACGAGACGGAGGAGGAGCGAATCGGCCCGATTCGATTCTGCCATGCAACGGATAGCTGAATTGCACCAGCTCGCCATCCAGCTTGAGCAGCAGCGAATATTCCAGTATGATTTTCCGCTCTTTCTGTGGCGGAATCGGGAAGATTTTGGCGCTGAATAAATTGTAATCCACATATTCCAATAATGCGGGATCGATATTGCGACGGACGATGTCCTCATAAATTTGTCGCGCCTTTTCTTTATCCAGTAATTCGCCGGACAACACCTTGCCATCGACAATCATCTTGAAATCCGAGACGCTGGCTTCCTTGGGCAATGGAAAATAGTACGTTCCCTCAATCGGCTGTTTGGAATCATTGTAAAAAACCTGATCCACTTTCACCCGCGAAACCTGGTCGATGATCTCCACATTGATCTTGTGCTCGGTCAATTTCGGCATGGCTGGTTCGAAAGGCGGAATAGGGCGTGGAATGATGAATCCCTGGCTATAAACCATAGTTCCAAAAAGAATGAGGCTGGAAAGTAGGATTAATCCAACCAACGCTGATGTGATCTTTGATCTTTTCATGGCGGCTCCTTTGAAATTAGTCTTCGATATTTTGAATTCCTGCGTAAGCGTGAATGACTCACCAGGTCACCGTTGCTACCTATACATACAAATTGAACGAAAATTTATTCCATGCTTTTTTTACTTTTTTTGAAGCAGTTGGCGCAATGCCGCAAGCTCCAGTTCAATTTGAGATGTATCGGCAATAGCAATTAAGTGGTCAAAATTTTTTTCATAAAACTGAATCGCCTGGGTAACCTGTGCCTCATTCATCTTCGCTTGAGCAAGATCAAAATAAAGCCGGGATTGTTCATATTTGGCTTTGCTCAATAATTCAAGTTCCGGCTGTGTTTGAACATAATCTTCCCAGATTTTGATTTTATCAATTATTTCATGAACTGCCAGAGCCTTTTGATGGGTCAATCTAAAATTAACAATACTTGTATCTGGAAGCGTCGTAGATTTGCTTGCGCCAACGGATTGGACATGAAACGCGGCTTTTTCAGCTATTTCTTTTTTTTCATGCGACGTATAAGCTGGCTTCGCCGCCATTCGCATGGCATCTTTTTGGGACGGAGCTGCTTCATCGGAAATGCCTTTTTTTCGATCCATTTTTCCAGCTTCAACATCAGACTCCTGTTCGAGAAGTTTTGCAGGCGCTGGCAAATTTCTAATTTCATGATCTGCAAAATTCACAATCGCCTGCTGTTCATTTTGCTGAGCTGATAATTTGCCGCTCCCCTTATCCTGAAATGAAATCGCTACTGGAGCTTCTTGAGGAACAGTCGTCTCGCGTTCTTCTTCATCCTTGACTTCAATCGATTGCGCAACTGGCTCTGGCGGGGTAATTGAGTCGTGCAATTCAATTTTCTGGGGCAGCTCAAATTTCCCTTCGCGCAGGAATGAAATATGAATGATAAAAAAAACAATGACAGCCGTGGCTACCAGTCCAGCTAGACGAAAACTTAATTTTGGCAGGAAAATGTAATTTTTAAATTTTTGGAGCAACGCAGGCAAGCGAATTGGCTTTTTGTCAGTAGCTTTAATTGCGTTCATAATATGCTGCCTTGATTCCTTCCAATAGGAAGGTGAAGGCTGGGGCAAAAGATCAGTTTTTCCCAATGAATTAATGGATTTCAGATTTGCAAATTCTTTCGTGCAGTCAGAGCAGGTCAAGAGATGCGCCTCGATCGCAGCTTTTTCCTGCACCGGCAACTCATTATCCAGGTATAATTCCAATCGATTTTTTATGTCATGGCATTTCATAATTTTGTTCCTCGATCTCCATGTGCTAAAAATAGGGCTGCAAAATTTCTTTCAGTTTCGCCCGCGCGCGGGACAGCCGTGACATCACGGTCCCCGTTGAAATTTCAAGCTGCTCGCCGATCTCCTCGTAGCTCAACTCATCATTCGTTCGCAAAATAAACACCATGCGTTGGTCAAGGGGCAACTGTTCCATTGCTTGTAGCGGATTTTCATGTTCAGATTCGATATGATCGAATTCATCGTCATCTAAAATTGATTCCTTCTTGCGATGAGCTTTCGCCTGATGGTTCAAGGTCGTGTTCAATGCAATCCGGCGCAGCCAGGGATAAAATGGATAGTGCTCATCGAAGCGATGCAAATTTTGATACGTCTTGACAAACGTATCCTGCACGATGTCATCGGCATCGTCATGATCGAGCACGATCTTCCGAACCGTGAAATAGATTCGCTGTTGATATTTCAGCACCAATTTCTCAAACGCACGGTGATTGCCGAGCATTGCCTTCCGAATCCATTTGAGATCATCGTTATCGGTTTTATTTTGATTTTGATCGTTCATTGCCCCTGACAGTAATACAGATAATATTTATTTTTATTCCCCATGCCGGATAATAGTAATGAAAAGAAATCTAGAACATTGCATTGACTTCCGGAACCACCATAAAAATATTATAAGAGAAGAAAAATCTGTTACGGAGATTGTAAAAATCGGGAGAGGTGAGTTTCTATTTTGCGCCTCAAATTGAAATTGACCCTTCCCAAAATAGAAAATTTTCATTCATAAGTCAAGTATAAAAAATATTCTATAAAAAAAATGTATAAAGGATAAAAATGCCCTTCGTGAGGATTTAGACTTTTTCAGAATAACCGCGATGAAAATCAGTATTGAGATGTACTACAAACGCGTTCGAGCTTTAGAAATTTTATAAATAAAAACGGGTAGAGACAACAGCCGCTACCCGTTTCAATATCAATTACCTGTCGTTCTGAAGATATTATGCTGGAACCGCCGCTGCTGCAACTTTCTCTTTCACTGGTTTTGCCACCTTGGGTTTCTCATCTTCACTCAAAACTTTTTTGGTAAATTCCACTTCTTCTTTGGTGACCTTCTGCCGCATATCTTCGACAGCCTTCATCACCTTTGACCATTTCTGCCCTTCAGCAGCGCTGACCCATTCCAATTGCAATCGCTCAGGTCGGATGCCAAGTTTCTCCAATTTATCCCATAACTTTTCCACCCGCTTCTGGGTCCAGCGGTTGGCGTCGATGTAATGGCAATCGGCAAAGTGGCAGCCTGAGACCAGCACAATCGGTGCGCCCAATTTAAAAGCATGAAGGACAAATTTATCTTTCACTCGACCGCTGCACATCGTTCGAATGATCCTGGCGTTTGCTGGAAATTGCAGGCGAGATAATCCCGCTAAATCAGCTCCTGCATAAGAGCACCAATTGCAGGCAAACGTCACGATTTTATCCATAGGGTTTTCGGAAAGAATCGACTCAACCTGGGCGTACATTTGCCGATCGGTGAAATGCTGCATGGTGATGGCATCGAAACGGCATTCGGCGCTACAGGTGCCACAGCCTTTGCAAGAGGCTTCGATCACTCGGGCGGGCGTCTTGGCGCCTTTTTCAAACACGATGGCATTGAAGGGACAGACATTGGCGCAAATGCCGCACATGGTACATTTTTCTTCATCGACTACAGCGGTGATGGCTTCGATCTTTATTTTGCCAGCCGAAAGCAACGTGCCTGCCCGTGATGCAGCAGCACTTGCCTGGGTGACGCTGTCTTTCACGTCCTTGGGATATTCAGCGCAGCCCGCAAAATAGACGCCGCCCGTCGGCGCATCGACGGGTTTCAGCTTGGGATGCGATTCCATGTAAAAGCCATCGGAAGTGCTCGATAGGCTGAAGAATTTTTTAATGATTTCATTATCCTGACGAGGAATCACGCCGACCGACAGCACCACCAGGTCCAATTCATGTTGCTCGACCATGCGGGTGGTGGTGTTTTCCACTGTCAATTTGAGATTTTTGGTTTTCGGATCTTCCTCGATTTCGCCAGGGATGCCCCGAATGTACTTCACGCCTGCCTCTTTGCTGCGCATGAACAAATCTTCAAAGCCCTTGGCGAACGCCCGAATGTCCATGTAGAAAACTTTGACTTCCACATCGGGATAGTGGTCTTTCAATAGCAAGCTATCCTTGACCGTGTTCATGCAGCAGATGTTGCTGCAATATGGATTGCCCCGCTCTGGATCCTGGGTTCGGGAGCCAACACATTGGATAAATCCGATCCGCATCGGCGTCTGGTGATCCGCGGGACGAATGAAATGTCCTTTACTGGGTCCTTCGGAACAGATCAGCCGCTCGAACTCCATGCTGGTGATGACGTTCTCAAAACGGGTGTAGCCATAATCGTCCAGCTTGGTAGGATCGTACACATCCATGCCCGTGGCGACAATGACGGCGCCGACTTTGATATCGACCAGTTCATCCTGCATGTCATAGTCGATACATTTTTTATCGCACGCCTCATAGCATTTGCCGCAGGCGATGGGATTATTGCCCAGGCAGTGATCCATATCCAGAATATAGGAAGACGGCACCGCTTGTGGAAACGGAATATGAATCGCTTTGCGCAGCGACAAGCCCATTTGAAATTCATTGGGCACGACGATCGGGCACACTTTAGAGCATTCGCCGCAGGCGGTGCAATCCTTTTCCCGAACGTAGCGGGCTTTCTTTCGAATCTTGACATTGAAGTTGCCAATATAGCCCGACACATTTTCGACTTCGCTATAGGTGAACAATTTGACTCGTGGATGTCGACCGACATCCATCATTTTCGGTCCGAGAATTCATAT
>JALOPY010000033.1 GCA_025453735.1 bacterium
TTCCAGTTCGATAAGCTGGGATCATTGCTATTTACAAAAAAGGGAACTGCCAATAATCCTGTCATCCTCTTACCGGGTCATATCGATGAGATTGGTTTTGTCGTCTCTGGCATCAATGAAAAAGGATTTTTGACATTCAACACAATTGGCGGATGGTTTAGCCAGGTGCTGCTGGGACAGCGTGTTGTGGTTCGGACAAAAACCGGGGATATTCCTGGCGTCATTGCGGCAAAGCCCCCGCATGTGTTGAGCCCGGAAGAGCGCAACAAAGTGATCGAAAAAGAAAATATGTTTATCGACCTCGGGTGCAGCAATAGGAAAGAAGCAGAGACGCTGGGGATTCGTGTCGGCGATCCGGTTGTGCCATATTCCATATTTTCAATTATTCAGAAGACCGCTTTCGAGATTAAGAATGGAGTGGAGCACGATAAAGGGCTTGTTAAATTGGCAATGGGAAAAGCATTTGATGATCGTGTCGGCGTCTTTATCGCGCTGGAAGTGATACGCCGATTGCAGGAACAAGAAATTGCACATCCGAACACAGTTGTGGGCGCGGCAACCATTCAGGAAGAAGTGGGCGCACGAGGTGCCCGAACAACAGCATGGCTGGCAGAACCCGATGTTTGCATCACCCTGGAGGTGGATGTGGCTGGCGATGTTCCTGGCGTCGAGCAGCAATTGGCCCAGGCAGTGTTGGGAAAGGGACCGGCGATTCTCACGTATGACGCGTCGATGATTCCCAATCAGCCGTTGAAAGAATTCATGATCGAGCAGGCAGAGAAGAATAGCATTCCATATCAGCTCTCATCAGTTGCCCGGGGTGGAACCGATGCTGGTGCGATTCACATCTTGCGGGCTGGATGTCCCAGCATTGTGCTGGGCGTTCCCACCAGGCACATTCACTCCCATGTCGGACTGCTCTGTCTTGATGATATTGAGAGCTGCATTCAGCTTGTCTTGAAAACTGTTATCAATATGAATGAAGCTGTCGTGAAAGGATTTACTGCGATGTGAGATGTGAAACGTGAACAGTGAAATGTGAGACTTAAGACGAGAAACGTGAGACGTGAAATGTCACCCAACGCATCCGCCGCGTGCTATAATATTACCAGTCAAATCTTTGTTTTTTGGCAAGAAAATCTCCAAACACCAAGACCAAGAAACAGCAATAGACACAAAGAAAAATTAAGATAATCATTATTCTTTGCTTCGTGAACTTGGTGTTTGCTTTGTGACTTTTCGTTAAGCAAATTACTGCAGCCTGGCTGCGCCAGGCACCATGCGCTATGCGCCAAGCATTGCAGAGATGTGTAAATTTTAAGCTAATAAAAAAAAGTTCCTCGATGAAAAAAGAGACAACACAGGAGGACGAATGGAAATACAAAGTCAAATGACAAAAAATGTTGGCATCATTTCATTTACAGGAAAAATGTTGGGCGATCCCGCGGATTCGAAATTATTCGAAGCCCGGTTGAACGAATTGATCAAGCAGGGGATTCGTCGTGTCATTCTGGACCTGAATAATGTCCAGCGGATCAACAGCACCGGATTAGCCATTTTGATCACGGCGACGACATTGTGCTCCCAGAGCAGCGAAGAGAAGGTGGCATTGGTCGGGATCAATGATTTTATCCAGGGCGCTTTGACATTGACGCGGTTGAGTCAATTTTTTGACTATTATGAAAAGATCGATGATGTTAAGATAAAGCTCGAAGCGTAAGTGAAAAAATGCAGCTTTGATCGAATCTTCAAATGGAAAAATGGTGATTATCTGAAAACATTCAGTCAAACACAGGGATATAAACAAGGTTTAACCAAAATTAGTTCATGCTATCAAATCCCAAAGATTTCTATCGAAAATTAGATGCTTTTTTGTCGGAGATTTACCAGGTTGGTTCTGAGAATATTATCGCAATCGTGTTGACCGAGCTGGTAAATTTTCTGGGCAAAGACCTTCGTATTCAAAATGGCAGGCTGTATGAATTGGATGTTGAAAATTTTGTCCTGCTGCATCATATTAATCTGGAAAATATTCCCGAATCGATCCAAACGCTGCAGCTTGATAATGAAGCTGTCCAACTGGTTTTACTGCATGGGTGCTATATTTATAATGAACCACGACTCATCTCGATGATTCGCTCTGGCGCAGCGCAGTTGACACCGGCAGCTTTTTATGTTCAAAAAGAGGAGCACGTGTGGCTGTTTGTGTTTGAATTGCTCACCGGCTGGGAACGGGAGGAGATCGATTTTTCACTGAACACAATTCGCAAAGTTCTAACTGCTCGAATCTCCAGCGAAACATTCCGAAATTATCTCCATCAAGCTGAATTGATTCAGCGAAGCTTATTGCCGAAAAAATCGCCAAAGATCGAAGGATTTGATATCGCGGGCAAGTCAATTTCTACCGATATTGTTGGCGGTGATCTTTACGATTATATCGAGTATGACAGTGAGACTTTTGGAGTTGCGGTCGGCGATGCCAGCGGACACGGACTTCCGGCTGCATTAGTGGTGCGGGATGTTGTCACCGGTCTTCGTATGGGGCTGGAACGGGAGATGAAATTGACCAAAGCGCTGGAAAAACTCAATAGGGTAATCCATCGCAGCAGCCTATCAACTTCGTTTATCTCGCTATTTTACTGCGAGATTGAAACCGATGGAACAGTTGTCTATTCCAACGCCGGGCATCCACCGCCATTGCTCGTGAGCGGGGATGAAAGTCAAATGCTGGATCGCGGGGGATTTGTGCTGGGACCTTTGCCAGAGGTAAAATTGAAGCGCGGTTTCGCAATGCTGAATCCGGGAAACAGTCTCATTTTGTACAGCGATGGAATTCTGGAACGGCAAAACCGCTACGGCATTCCATTTGAAATGGAGCGATTGAGAAAATTTGTCATGGAAAATCAACATCTTTCAGCCGACGAACTGATGAATCTCATTATCAAAACGGTTTATAATTTCGGCGGGAAAAGCAAATGGAAAGATGACGCGACTGTTGTCGTTGTCAAACGATTGAAATAGCTATTTGCTTCTGAAGAATTTCTTTATCCTACAAAAGCTTTTTCATAATTGTCTCGCAGTTGTGATATTGCTTCACTTTTTCTTCGATAAAAGCAACATTGTTTTGTAACTCATCGACCGGGTAATCAGCCGGCACGAAAACGACGAATAACGCATCGGTGGTCTTTCCGGTGATCATCGTTCGGGCTGAATCTGCCGAAGGATTGCCAAACGGTCCCACCTCATCAGCCAGCGTGAGACGCTGTTTGACGTTGATAAATTCTTTTCGAATCCCTTCGTACCCCTCGTTTTCTCTGCCCAGCCGCAAATGCACATTCCCGAAAACCTTGCTGACATCGTACAAACCAAGCGAGAGTAATAATTGCAATGAACAGAAGTTGCAGGTATCCACAAGTGAATTGATCTGGTACAGCGGATTGCTCTTCAAAACGCGGCGCAATAATGCTTCGGATGAGGGTCGGGTCTTGGTAGGATCCAAACCGATTTTTTGATAAAGCGAGCGAGTGATATTCAAACGATCCATTGCATCTGCTGGGGATAGATATTTTGCGCGAAGCTCGGATGAAAGGATTTCAAGGTCTGCCAGTAACAGGTCATTTTTGCTCGTCACTTTCAGCTTCGTGAATTGTATGACTCCTAGCTTCACGATATTTTTAACGCGATTTTCAATAGCAATTTTTATTTCCATTTAGCCTCCAATATTTTTCTCAAAGATAAAAAAGAATTCGCTCAAGTGCAAATATTTTTTTCAGAGAATTGAACGAACTCAAAATTTCTTCCTTGACTTTTATGGTTTGATTCCATAGATTTGACTATACTTGGACTGATTCCATCCGTCCAGTTAATGGAATCAGTATGAAATCTTAATCCGTAATAAGCATAACTCAGAGACAATTTGCCAAATTGTCCACCTTGTTAATTTCGATCAACAACGACAATTTAATCTATGAAGAAAAAAAAACTGAACCTGGCGATCAAAGAAGCAATGCTCATTCTGGTTATTGCAGTGGTTTTGGGAATGGTGGTCAACTTGTTCCATCCCAACCATGTTCAAATCGCGACCAGGCGTCCGTCATTGAAATTTGCACCGGATACCATGCTTGCGCAGGATTTGCCCGGCGTTTCATTTTCGTCGGACCAAGAAGCTGAAGATGAAAAAAATGAGCAAATCACAGAACCAATGTTGATCACGACGGAGCAGGTGCTGCAGCTCATCGCCGGCGAAATGGCGCTATTGCTCGATGCCCGAAGCAAAGCTGAATTTGAGAAATCCCATATTCCGGGCGCGCAAAATGTGCCCTATCCAAATTTATCGCTATATCAGGCAAGACTGGATTCGCTGCCCGATGACCAGTGGCTGGTTTGCTATTGCGATGGACCGCCCTGTCAACAGGCAGAATCATTGGCTGCAGAGCTGATCAAATCGGGTCATGGATTGGTCGCGGTTTATTTTGATGGCTTGAACGGATGGAAAGCATCGGGTCAGGAAATCGAGGGGAAGGAGGCTGCGAAAATTGAAAATTAAAACCTGGGATAATTTGTTTTTGATTGTGAGATGGCTTATTGCCGCAATCTTTATTTTCGCCGGGATTACGAAAATTTTGAATCCGGAGAATTTCGCCAGGGATATTGATAATTACCGGATGCTTCCGTATCTGCTTGTCACGATCATGGCGATCATCCTGCCGTGGCTGGAAATTTTATGCGGCATTTTTCTGATCATCGGAAAATGGGAAAAGGGAGCGGCTTTTATGCTGCTGATTTTGACCATGATGTTTCTTATCGCCATGAGCTCAGCAATTTTTCGAGGACTGGACATCACCTGCGGCTGTTTTGCCATGACGGCAGAGGGGACAAAAGTTGGAATGACACGATTGATTCAGGATTCGATCCTGTTTGGAATTATTTTAATCATAAATTTGCGGGAGGAAAAATAATGTATCGAAAAAATTATCTCAGCCTGTTTCTGCTTCTAGCTGTGTTGCTATCGTGTCTCATTTTCACTGCTGAATCGTTTGCCGTGCTGGGCAGGGCGAAACTCACCTTTAAAACGCCAGCCAACCATCCAACAGGACTGGCATTCGATGGCAAAAATATTTGGCTGGCTGACCGCGGCACACACCTTCTCTATAAAATTAGTCCAATCGATGGTACAGTGATTACAACTATTAAAGCCCCGGGATTCGATCCCCGGGGGCTTGCATGGGATGGAAAACTTTTGTGGTGTGTCGATGCCGGAGAAGGCTGGATTTATGGGATCAATGTTCAAACGGGAATTGCTGAAAAGTTGCTCGAATCGAATTCTCCAGATCCGATTGGGCTCGCTTTTGATGGCGAATTCCTCTGGCTCGTCGATAACAAAGAAAAGAAGCTGCTCAAAATCAATCGCATCGATGGCATGATGCACGAGAATATCCCAGCTCCTTCGAACAATTCCAAAGACCTGACTTTCGATGGCACCTATATCTGGGTAGCGGATAACGGCGATGACATGCTCTATCGTGTCGATCCGTCTTCAGGACAGGTGGTGACATTTTTGGCGTCGGTCGGTCCCTATCCTTATGGTCTCTGCTGGGATGGAACGACTCTGTGGTGCGCTGATTATCAAAAAACTGAAATCTATCAGCTTGATCTGGACGATCCTGATTTTGTTGTTAAAAAAGATCCGAAAGCGTATTACTGGGAAGCAATTCACGATTTCAGAAACTATGGACCTGATGCGGTGACAGATTTGGATAGTTATGTCGCTGTGCCAGGTGATTTGGATAATCAAGAAATTATTGAGACGATTCAATACGATCCGATGCCCGAGAATTTTGTTGTGGATCGCTGGGGACAAAAGTTCGCTCATTTTCATTTCAAAAATATTGGGTCGGGCTCATTTCTGATGCCAAAAATGAAAGTGAAAGCTAAACTTTATCACACCGAATATATCATTTTCCCTGAAAGAGTTGGAAAATTGGAGGCGATTCCCAAAGAGTTGAAAGCAAAATATCTTGCCGACGGATTAAAATATGACATGAAAAATCCCATCATTCAGCAAGCAGTGCAACAGGCGATTGGAAATGAAAGCCATCCATACTGGATGGTCAGGAAAATTTTTGATTATATCTGTGATAAAATTGATTATAATTTAAAGCCACTGGGCGGCTGGAACCCGGCGCCGACAGTTTTAAAAAGAGGTACCGGCTCTTGCAGCGAATTTACGTTCATCTTCATTGCAATGTGCAGAGCCAGTGGATTGCCAGCCCGCTACGCTGGATCGATTGTCGTAAGAAGCGAGGATAAAGGGATCGATGATGTGTGGCATCGCTGGGCTGAGGTTTATTTGCCAAATTACGGCTGGATTCCGGTTGATGTCTCGGCCGGAGATTCACCGGTACCCGCGCAGCGCGTTAGAAAAATCGGCGTCCTTAGCAATCGCTATTTGATTACCACTAAAGGCGGCGGCGATTCTGAATACCTGGAATTCTATTATAATTTTAACGCCAAATGGAAAACAGAGGGCACGTGCAAAGTTTATTCGAAGCAATTTGGAGAATTTACGCCGATTGATTTGCCCTGATCTGCACAAATGCGTAGAGACGATTCATAAATCGAGGAGACGATTCATCAATCTTAGAGACGATTCATCAACCGTAGAGACGATTCATGAATCGTCTCTACGATGATAAATAAATTTTCAATAAACAGAACGGATCGAAGAAAGAATTTTAAAGGGCTATTCATGAAATCATCTGCTATCGCTCATTCCAATATTGCTCTGGTCAAGTACTGGGGGCGTTCCCGGCATCACGATCCCAGCCTCAATATCCCGTTGAATGATACCGTCAGCATGACGAAATATGGGATGACGGATGATATTCATTTGCAAACCCATACGACCATCGAATTTTCGCCTGAATATAATGAGGATATCGTTTCGGTGAGGGGGCACGAAATAACTGGTCGGCACCTGGAGCGAATCATCAATGTGATCGATGAGCTGCGATCACTTGCAAAGATCGACTACAGATTCAAGATGATGAGTCAGAATGATTTTCCGACCCAGGCAGGATTGGCGTCGTCAGCATCTGCATTTGCCGCGTTGACGATTGCAGCAGCCGATGCGCTGGGTCTCAGATTTTCCCGGGAGAATCTTTCAAAAATCGCCAGGCTGGGATCAGGCTCTGCGGCGAGGTCGATTCATGGCGGATTTGTCTATTGCTATGGCGGAAATTCGCATGAGACATCGTATGCCGAGCAAATCTGCACGCTTGATTGTTTTGACATGCACGCCGTGATCGCCGTCGTGGATTCGGCCAAGAAAGAAATTACTTCCGATGAGGGACATCACCTGGCACATACCAGTCCATTCAATGAATTCCGCATCGAGAAATCCCATCAGCAGGCCCAGGAATTAAGACGGCTGATTCTTGATAATGATTTCGATGCCGTGGGAGCGATCGCCGAAGCAAATTGCCTTTACATGCATGCAGTGATGATGACGTCCCAGCCATCCCTGTTTTATTGGCAGCCAGCGACATTGAATATCATTAAAACAATCCAGAAATTGAGAAAAGGAGGTCTGCCGTGTTATTTCACGATTGATGCCGGACCTAATGTTCACTGTCTCGTTCAATCGAAAAATATGCACGAGGTGCAGAAACTAATCGGACAAATCGAAGGTGTAAAAAAGACGATTCTGGTGAAGCCGGCTGAGGATGCGTTTGTGACAGGTGATCATCTGTTTTAATCACAAGTTTTACTCTAATGAATGATGGAAGGGGAGTATTGGAGCGGTGGAGTGATGGGGTAATAGAATGTTGGTATAGTAGAAAATGAAAAGGGAAAAGATGAAAGAGCATGTAATTCTGGTCGATGAAAACGATAATCAGATCGGCATTGAAGAAAAGATCAAGGCGCATGAGGATGCGAAGCTGCACCGAGCATTTTCGATATTTATCTTTAATTCAAAAGGTGAAATGCTGCTGCAGCAACGCGCCTGCGATAAATATCACTCCGGCTGTTTGTGGACCAATGCGACATGCAGCCACCCTCGGCCCGGGGAAGATGTCGAAGACGCGGCGCACCGAAGACTTCAAGAAGAAATGGGCTTTGATTGTGCGCTGAAAAAAGAGTTCAGTTTTATTTATAAAGCGGAATTTGATCATGGCTTGACAGAGCATGAGTTCGACCATGTTTTCATTGGAACATACGATGGACCCGTTCATCCCAATTCCGATGAAGCTGATGATTATAAATGGATCGATATGGAAATGTTAATAAATGATATTCAGGAAAAACCGGAAAATTATACGGTCTGGTTTAAAATCGCGTTTGATAACGTCATGGAAAGGGAGCAAAAATTATGAAAAAAAACTTTATTCTCGGTATTGCCATCTTTTTCATTTGTTGGCACAGTCAACTATTTTCTCAGGAAGTTCCTTCTTCGTTCGACCTTCGCAATGTCGAAGGGAAAAATTATGTGACATCAGTTAAAAGCCAAACTGGCGGAACATGCTGGACCCATGGCGCCATGGCAGCCATCGAAGGCAATCTGCTAATGACTGGCGTCTGGACCGCCGCAGGTGAAGCCGGTGAGCCCAACCTGGCAGAGTATCATCTCGATTGGTGGAATGGTTTCAATCAACACTACAACGAGGACATTGCGCCCCAGAAAGGCGGTTTGGAAGTTCACAATGGCGGTGATTATTTAATAACGTCTGCATATCTTTCACGAGGTGAAGGCGCGGTGCCTGAAATTAATGGACAACCCTATTATTCAACTCCGGCACGCTCTGATCCTGGCTACCACTATTTTTATGCACGGAATATTGAATGGTTCAGCCCCGGTTCAGGACTCAATTATCGCGGAATTATCAAACAAAAAATCATGGAGCATGGTGTTCTGGGAACATGTATGTGTTATGATGGCATGTTCATTCGCTCCGACCTGGGCTATACGCATTATCAGCCTTCAGCCAATGAACTGGATCCTAACCATGCGATTGCCATTGTTGGATGGGACGATACCCGGAAAACTCAATTCGACAAACCCGGCGCCTGGCTCTGCAAAAATAGCTGGGGCGCAAACTGGGGATTAGGCGGTTATTTCTGGATTTCTTATTACGATAAACATAGCACGATTCACCCGGAAATGGGCGCGGTTTCTTTTCAACATGTCGAACCGATGAAGTATGATCATGTTTACTATCATGACTATCATGGCTGGCGAGGCGCCCTCGCGGAAGTTGCGGAAGCGTTCAATGCGTTTGTCGCCAGGGACAATGAAAGCCTGAAATCGGTTAGCTTTTTCACTGCCGATAACAATGTTGAATATGAACTGGTTGTTTACGATCATTTTCTCAACGGACAGCTAACCGCTCCGCTTGCCACAAATACAGGCTTCATCGAATTTACCGGTTTCCATACCATCGACCTCGATTCTCTTGTCAGCCTGCGCGCGGGAGATGATTTTTATATCTATTTAAAGCTTTCGCATGGGGGACATCCAATCGACCGGACGTCCGAAGTATCTGTGCTGCTCGGAGCGACGACCACCAGGACTATCGTCGAATCCAGAGCAAATCCAGGAGAAAGCTATTACAGGCTCGATTCAACCTGGACAGATTTAAATGATTATGCTTTCGATGATAATAGCTGGAATCATACGGCAAATTTCTGCATGAAGGCATTAACCGTCACTGGTTTGCCGACTGAAATAAATTCAGGGGAAAACATTGCGCCGGAAAGCTTTGCGCTGGCGCAGAATTTCCCCAATCCCTTTAACTCAACCACCACGATTCGATATGAATTACAGCAACCTTCACGCGTGACGCTGACAATCTACAATCTGCTTGGAGCAGAAATCAAGACCCTGGTGGACGCGGATGAGACAACCGGCTGGAAGTCGGTGGATTGGAACGGGACCGATCGTTTTGGAAGAGCTGTAAATTCCGGCGTGTATGTGTATCGCCTTGAAGTCGGGGGAAAAGTGCTAAGTCGAAAATTAATGGTGCTGAGATGAGCATGCTGGAAATTCGTTGGGGCATGATCGGCTGCGGCGATGTAACCGAGGTGAAAAGCGGACCAGGTTTTCAAAAAGCCCGGGGATCTCGCCTCGTGGCTGTAATGCGGCGAAACGGCAAACTGGCGGAAAAATATGCTCAACGTCATGACGTGCCAAAATGGTATGACAATGCTGATCTATTGATCAATGATCCTGAGGTTGACGCGGTTTATATTGCTACGCCGCCGTCTTCACACAAGCAATATGCGCTGGCGGTCGCAAAAGCGGGCAAACCGGTCTATGTCGAAAAACCAATGGCAATGAATCATGCCGAATGCCTGGAAATGATTCAAGCATGCAAGGAAAATCACGTTCCACTTTTTATCGCATACTATCGACGGGCATTGCCGAGATTTTTAAAGATCAAAGCATTGCTGGAAAACGACGCGATCGGATCGGTCAGATCAGTGGCGATTGTCCTTCACAAAAAACCAGCGCTCAATGATTTTTGCAGCCCGACGAATTGGCGGGTCGATCCGGAGATTGCCGGGTGTGGCTATTTCTGTGATTTGGCTTGCTATACCCTGGATATTTTGCAATTCTACTTGGGTCCCATCAAAGCTGCCAGAGGATTTTCCTCGAATCAAATGGGATTGTACAAAGCTGAAGATATCGTTACAGGTGCCTTCGTGTTTCAGTCTGGAGTTCTTGGAACTGGCTTGTGGTGCTTCACAGCTTATGACGAATTAGATCGCACCGAGATCATCGGCAGCAAAGGCAAAA
>JALOPY010000532.1 GCA_025453735.1 bacterium
GCCAGTGAATTCGGCAATCTGACCGGCGCGGGCTTTTTTGTACAATCCTTTCGGATCACGATCTTCCAGAACACTCAGCGGCGCATCGACAAACACTTCAATAAACTTGCCAGGCTCATGCAATTGGCGAGCATTGTCACGATCGGCGCGGTAGGGCGAAATAAATGCAGTCATGGCAATCACGCCGGCATCCGCGAACAGTTTGCCGACCTCACCGATACGTCGAATATTTTCTTCCCGATCTTCCGGCGAAAAACCCAGATTTTTATTCAATCCATGTCGAATATTGTCGCCATCCAATACATACGTCAGATGCCCCTGGTCAAATAATTTTTCTTCAACAGTGTGGGCAATTGTTGATTTCCCTGATGCTGATAATCCTGTAAACCAGATCACCACGCCCTTTTGCTCCAATAAATTTTCCCGATCGGCTTTGCTGATCGTGGCGTGATGCCAGGTGATATTCGTTGCTTTTTGTATTGTCATTTTTACTTTCCTTTCAAATGCTATTGAATCCACGTTCTAATTATTACTTACCATTCACACTTTTATAATAGTCCATCAAAATTTCGATAACTTCCGGGCGGCTGAACTCTTTTGCCGGTTGTTGCCCGCTGGCCAACATGTCGCGCAGTTTCGTGCCGCTGATGAGGAGCCGATCTTCTTTGCCATGAGGGCAGGTTTTCATCGACGCCATGCCTTCACATTTGTAGCACCAGAACGTCCAGTCGATATTTAACGGCTTCAATTCCAGATCATTTTCATCAAGTTCTTCAAATATTTTCTGGGCATCGAATGGTCCATAATAATTTCCAACGCCGGCGTGATCTCTGCCAACGATCAAATGACTGCACCCATAGTTCTGGCGAAAGATCGCGTGCAGCACGGCTTCCCTGGGACCACCATAGCGCATTTCCATCGGATAAACTTTGCAGATCACCCGGTCTTTGGGATAATAATTTTCAAGCAGCACTTCATAACATTTCATCCGAACATCAGCCGGGATATCATCATCTTTCAGCTTGCCCACCAGCGGATGAATCAGAATGCCGTCACTCACTTCCAGGGCAATTTTAGTCACGTATTCATGAGAGCGATGAATCGGATTCCGGGTTTGAAACGCCGCGACTTTTTCCCATCCCATCTGTGCAAAAATTGCACGAGTCTCAGCCGGACGCGCATAATATGCACCGAAACGAGTGGGATATTCACTCTCGCTCAATACTTTCACCGGACCCGCGAGGTAAATTTCGGACTGGGCGTAAATTTTCGCAACGCCGGGATGTTTCTCATCGTCAGTGCGAAACACATTTTTTGCTTCATGTTTCCTGTCGTAATTAAACTTCTCTTCGACCTTCATGGTTGCCATCAGCTCATCAGTCTCATCATCAATTAACGCCACATCACTGTCGAGTTTTATTGCATCAGCCTGTTCTTTAGTCACTGCTAATGTGATTGGAATGGGCCAGAGCATTCCATTTGCCGTATGCATGGTTTCAACGACCTTTGTATAATCTTCTTGTCGCATAAAACCATCCAGCGGACTGAATGCGCCAATTCCCAGCATGATCAAATCGGAAGTTTCCCGAGAGGACATTCGAATTTTTGGCAACGTTTTCGCTTTTTTCAATTCATTCGTTCGCATCGCATTTTCTAATAACAGTGGCTTAAGCTCCCCACCATGGGGTTTCACCAGATCACTCATCTTCACATCTCCTATTTATGTTGGAATTGATTTGATATATTATTGTAAAAGTGAATAGACTCAATTAAAGAAAATATATAAAATAAATAATTAAAACTGCCAAAATACCGATAAGGATGTTCATCGGAATTCCAATTTTCAAAAAATCGCTGAACTTATATCCGCCAGGACCATAAACCATTAAATTGGTCTGGTATCCGATCGGTGTTGCAAAGCTCGATGAAGCTCCAATGGCGACAGCGATGGCGAACGGGCGTGGATCTAATCCAGCCTGGTGAGCTGTGGCGACTGCAATGGGGAACACAAGAGCTGCCGCGGCATTATTCGTGATTATTTCGGTGTAAAAGCTGGTCATGAAATAGACACCTGCAAGAATACCAATTGCTCCAATAGAGCCAACCAGGTAAATTAACCGTTCTGCTAAAAAATGAGCCACGCCAGAATTATCCAGCGCTTTGGAAATGCCAAATGCGGAAGCGATGATCAGAAGCACATTCCATTGAATGCTTTTTTGCGCATCGTTCCGTGAAATACACTTTGAGAAAACGAGTGTTACGGCTGCCAGCGCCGTTGCAATTACGATCGGCACAATCTCGGTCGCCATGGCAATGATCATTAAAACGAAAATGATCAAAGAAAAATAGCCATAGGATTTTGGTTTTGAGGGAATATTTTCCGACTCTGAAATTAAATTGAAATCTTTTGAATTGTACCATTTCTTGAGAAAATCATGCTTTGCCAGGATCAGTAAAGTATCGCCGGTGCGAAGGACAATATCTCCAATTTTCTTCTGAATTCGCTCGCCATTTCGATGAATGGCAATGATGACCGCGTTGTAGCGACTGCGGAAATTGCTTTCCCGGACATTCATTCCTTCCAACGGCGAGCTTGGAGAAATAACAGCTTCAAAGGTTTTCAAATCATCAGAATCATAATTTTTCAAATCAAATTTTGTATCTTTGATGATCGAAAGCCCTGAAGTTTTTTGCAATTCTATGATCGTAGCTGGCAGTCCGGTAAAAAATAAGCGATCTCCCAGTAAAATCGTTTCATCGGGACCAACAGGCGCCAGCACTTGCTTGACTCGCTCGATCTGGAATAAGAATAATCCTTTTAAATGCCTTAAACCTGCTTCTTCAATGGTGCGACCCAAATGTTGGTAATTGGATTCGACTTTTAATTCAATGACAAACTCGCGTGTATTTTCGCCTAATTCAATGATTGGTTCTTTTCGATCTGGCAGCAAGCGATGTCCAATTGTTGCAACGAAGGTGAGTCCAATAATAGCGAGCGGTATCCCAATCCATGATATTTCAAAAAATGACATTCCTCTAACTCCGCTTTCGATCATCAATCCATGAACAACCAGGCTGGTGCTCGTTCCGATTAATGTGCAGATCCCTCCCAGAATTGCCGCATACGACAGTGGAATCAAGAATTTCGATACTGCGTAATCATGTTTC
>JALOPY010000034.1 GCA_025453735.1 bacterium
TGAGCTAATTTTTATCGAAAGCGGCGTGGAGAAATCCATTTCGGTGGGCGGAATTGTGGTTGCGCCAGGCGGTGAGCCGTTTCAGCCAACAGAATTTTTCTATGGCAAAAATCAAAATGTCCTGACACAAAAAGAACTGCACGATATAATCGCTGCTGGTAATTTTAATTTTGAAAAAGTCGTCATGATCCAGTGTGTTGGTTCGCGACAGCCTGATCGCCAGTATTGCAGTCAGATTTGTTGTGAACAGGCAATCAAAAACGCTTTGAAAATTAAAGCAATCAAGGCCGATGCCAGCATCACAATTCTGCATCGGGATATTCGTGTTTATGATTTCGAAGAAGACAATTATATTGAAGCGCTGGAAAAGGGCATAAATTTTATACGCATGGATCATGCTCCAGAAGTTCACATAAAAAGCGAAAAATTCATTCTTCATGTCAGTGATCGATATTCTGGAAAACCAGCAGAATTAGAATCCGACCTGCTGGTTCTCAGCAATGGTATCGTGCAGCATCGACATAGCAAAAACATTGCTGATGTTTTGAAAATTTCGATTGATCAAAATGGATTTTTTCTCGAAGATGACAATTTGCTGAACCCATTGCAAACGAATCAAACCGGCATTTTTGTTGCCGGATTAGCGCATTCTCCACAACGCTTGAGCGATGCTTTGGTTCAAGCGAGCGCGGCAGCAGGAAAAATTGGATTGATGTTCTCAATGAAAAATCATATAGAATAGCAATTTTATCAAGAAGAGGCTATAACGATCAACTTTCATATTTTTAATTTATTAAGCTCGAATTCATCCTCATAATTTCCTGATTTTAAAATTGTCGATTTATAATGAAATGAATTTCATTCATTAATTATCTTATTTTTGACTTGACAATTGAAAAAATAATTATTAAATTCCGCTTATTTTATTTTGAAATTTGGAATTAGAATGAAGATAAATTTATTAAATTTGCATGAGGGTGTAAACAGATTTAATTTATGTATCGATCCAGACAAGCTGGGTATTGATGACAATAAAGATGCATTGCTATTATTCGATGATAAAATCGATGCTGATGTTGAGATTCAAAAATTTAGTGATAAATATTTTATAAAAGTGGGACTCTCAACCAAATCCCACTTAACGTGCGATCGTTGTTTAGCAGAATATAATCAAAATTTCCGGGGCGATTTTAAACTGATTTATTCCAAACAGGCTGTTAGCCAATCAGATGATGATGAGTTTCGATTTCTTGATGAAAAAGTAGTAGAAATTGATTTGCGCAACGACATTCGCGAAAATTTATTGTTAATGATTCCGATGAAGCGCCTTTGCAAAGAAGATTGCCTGGGCTTGTGCGCAACCTGCGGTGCGAATCTTAATCTTGAAACATGTCATTGCAAGAGTGCGACAATCGATGCGCGTTGGGAAAAATTGAAAAATTTAAAATTGTAAAATAAAATCAAGTTACTTAAAATTAGCCGCTCATATTGGGTAGAGTGTTTCTGGAAAATGGGTTTTGATATCCGATATGGGCGAATTTGTTATAATAAGACACTTTAAATAGAAAAGTGAGGAATATATGCCACTACCTAAAAGAAGACATTCTAAAACAAGACGTGACAAACGAAGAACCCATTGGAAGCTTTCAGCACCGAACGTTGTTGAATGTTCCAATTGCAATCAGCCAAAATTACCACATCATGCGTGCCCAAATTGTGGATATTATAAGGATCGTATGGTTTTCGTGCCGAAAGAGAGTTAGCGAGATTAATTAATCGTGGAAAAAATCATAAAGATCGCTGTTGATGCAATGGGCGGTGATTACGCCCCGCGACAAAATGTTTCTGGAGTTGTATCAGCCGCGCGCCAGGTAAAAGGGCGATTTGAAATTGTACTAGTTGGCGATAAGCATAAAATTCAATCCCAATTATCGCGTCATTTCAGAACCCAGGATTTAGCGATCACCATTGAGCATGCTTCCGAAAAAGTGGAGATGAATGAAAGCCCTGCCGTGGCATTGAAGCAGAAAAAATATACTTCAATTGCTGTTGCCATGCAGCTCCACAAGGAAGGTAAGGTTGATGCTGTGGTAAGCGCAGGAAATACCGGGGCAACACTGGCTTCGGCGCTTTTTCAACTTCGAAAAATTAAAAATGTCAATCGACCAGCAATTGGCTCATTGCTGCCGAATGGCAGAAGCGTCACATTTTTAATCGACGCTGGCACCAATGTCGATTGCAAACCGCGACAGTTATATGAATTTGGCGTGATGGGAAGTATTTTTGTGTCCAACCTTTTTAATATTGACAATCCGCGCGTTGGATTGTTGAACATTGGTTCGGAAAAAAGCAAGGGCAATGAGCAGGCTCAACAGACCTATGAAATTTTTGAAAACAGCGAATTAAATTTCGTAGGGAATGTCGAGGGAAATGCAATCCTGCGCAATAAAGCTGATGTCGTTGTGTGCGATGGATTCGTCGGAAATGTTATTTTAAAATTTGCAGAATCTTTCAACAGCGTGTTTTCATCTAATTTGAGGCGCCGAATTGGAAAACGACTGCAATATAATATTGGCGCCTACTTGCTGAAACCGGCCTTCCGTCGCCTAAAAAAAACATTTGACTATGCGGAATACGGCGGTGTGCCCTTGCTTGGGGTCAATGGAGTCGTGATAATCTGCCATGGCAGCTCGAATCCGAAAGCAATTAGAAATGCAATACTGGAAGCTGAAAAAGTAATCAATGAGAATATTAATGAAAAAATTGAGCGGAAATTAAGTTTGAAAGCGTCGCCTGCCAACGAAGCATAGCCGAATTCACCAGGATAGTGAAAAAATAATTTTAAAAAAATCTTAGCAATCCATTAATTCAAAGCAAATATTTTGGCAAAGAAACACGGTTTCAGGCAATCGAAATTTTGATTTAGCAGCAAAGCAATATCTTTAAGCTTAGAGGAGAATGAGAAAAATAGTGAAACAGACTTACAAATCAATGATTACAGGCTTAAGCTATGCGGTTCCCAAAAAGATACTTACGAATAGTGACCTGGAATCTATAGTTGATACAAGTGACGAATGGATTCGATCTCGCACGGGTATGGTAGAGCGTCATATCGGTGATGAAACCACAGCGACTTCGGATTTGGCTACTGAAGCTGCCAGCAAAGCTTTGAAAAAAGCTGGAATCAAAGCAAAAGATCTTGACATCATAATCGTCGCAACTGTTACTGGTGATACTCCTTTTCCAGCGACTGCATGTTATATACAAAAAAATTTGGGCGCAACAAAGGCTGCTGCATTTGACATTTCTGCCGCGTGTTCGGGTTTTCTCTATGGTTTAACGATTGCAGATACATTTATCGCGAATGGCGCTTATAAAAACATTTTAGTCATTGGCGCTGAAATGCTAAGCAAAATTACGGATTATACGGATCGAACGACATGTGTATTATTTGGTGATGGGGCAGGCGCTGCAGTGGTGCAGCCGTCCGATGGAACCAGAGGAATCGTCCATACCTACATTCATAGTGATGGCAGATTGACTGATCTGCTGATAATGCCAGGAGGAGGCAGCCGGAAACCTGCAACTCACGAGACGATTGATCAACATCTTCATTATATAAAGATGGAAGGTCCCGAGGTTTTTAAAGCGGCTGTCAAAGCGATGGGAGACGCTGCTGTTGAAGCTTTAAAATCAGCGGGCATAAAATCCAGTCAATTGGCTCTGCTAATACCTCATCAAGCAAACATTCGTATTATTCAAGCGACGGCACGACGAATTAAACTCCCCTACGAAAAAGTTTTTGTGAACGTTGATAAATATGGCAATACGTCGGCAGCTTCCATCCCGATTGCTCTGACCGAAGCGGTGGAGCAGGGAAGGTTGCAGCGCGATGACTATTGCTTGTTGGTTAGTTTTGGCGGGGGATTTACAACTGGTGCAGTGCTTCTAAAGATATAACAAAAAATATATAGAATGATTTGTGTTGCGATTTTATCTAAGTTTGGTGTGAAATGCGGAACAAGATTTCAATTATAATTGTAGCGGTGTTCATTGTCAATTTGGTATTTTGCTCGTCAGGGAATCGACTCCGATTCTATCAACCAGCACGACAGAATTTGATAGGTATAAAACAGTTGGTGCTGGCTCCCTGCCAGGGGAATGACGATGCTGCATTGATTTGTAGCTATCTCACAACCTTTATCGAGCAAGCAGATTATTTTTCATTGTTCGATCAAAACGAATTCACTGCTGCATTGCAGCAGAGACAGCTTTCTTATGAAAATTTAAAGCAGGCTGATTCGCTTCTGCAAATAGGAGTGCTGCTGAATGTCGATGCGATCATTTTTTCGGAATTGAAATCAATCGAAATTTTTCCTGATGAGGCGGGTGTCGAAACGGTAGCAAAAAGCGTCTGGACTGGCGAATATGAGCGCGATGCCAACGGCACGATCATCGAAGAAATTAGCCCAACCGGCGAACCGATCAAAAAGAAAAAATTTAAGCTCCAGAACGTCGATCAACATTTTCGCATCCGAAAAGCAAAAATGCAGGCAGATTTTGCTCTGATCGATCTTAAAAAGGGCGGACGACTTGTTTCGCGAGAGTTAACCGAAGAGTATTCCAGCGGCAAGAGCATCATAGAAGAAAATCAAAAATTGCCAACCGAAGATGAGATAAAAAGAATCCTGGCTCGGGAGGTCGTGAATAAATTTTTTAATGAAATCGCGCCCAAAAATATTTTAGTGAAGCGGGCAATTGAAAAGGGGACAGCGCTTCTTGACAGTGGCGCTGTTCATGCCAGGGCAGGACGCTGGAGCAAAGCAATAGCATTTTGGAACGAGGCACAAAAAAGTATGCCAACCGATGGACGGATCTATTACAATTTGGGAGTCGCATCCGAAGCTATTGGGGAATACGATCAGGCAGCAAGCTATTATAAGAAGGCAACTTTATTAAGCCCCAAAAAGAAATCGTATCAAAGCGCGATTGAAAATTTGAAAAAAATCGGGCAGAAAAAATAATGGGAACTATCGCATTCTTATTTCCCGGTCAGGCTTCTCAATTTGTCGGAATGGGCAAAGATTTATACAGTTCTTTTCCACGCGCAAAAGAAATTTTCGATAACGCCAATGAGATATTAGGCTTCGATCTTCGTTCTGTTTGTTTTGAAGGTCCTGAGGAGCAACTGAAACAGACCCGGGTTACACAACCGGCAATCTTTGTTCATAGTGTTATCGTTGCTGAGTTATTAGCTGAAAAAGAAATTTGCCCCAGCATGGCAGCAGGACATAGCCTGGGAGAATATTCTGCTTTATTAGCTGCTGGTGCCATTGGATTCGATGATGGACTGAGGGTCGTGAAAAAACGTGGAGAATTAATGCAACAAGCCGGGGAAAAACAACCCGGAACCATGGCTGCCATTATCGGGCTGCCTGACGAGCAGGTCATCGATATTTGCGCCGAAGCATCTTCCGCAGGAATTGTTGCGGCTGCGAATTTCAATTCACCTCAGCAAGTTGCAATTTCAGGATCGGCAGAAGGAGTGGCTCGAGCTGGCGAATTGGCAAAACAATACGGAGCCAAAAAGTTTATTCCCCTGGTGGTAAGCGGGGCGTTTCATTCACCTTTAATGGAAAGCGCCCAGAAAGAGTTGAAAGCCGCCCTGGAGGCGATCACGATTCAATCTGCCAGTTTTCCGGTATTTGCCAATGTAACCGCAAAGCCAGTGAGCGCGGCTGAGGAAATAAGAGAGCTGTTATGCAGGCAGTTGACGCATCCAGTGCGATGGGTCGCTACGATCGAGAATATGATCGCAAATGGGGCTACTGATTTCTATGAAGTCGGACCAGGCAATGTGCTCTCCGGATTGGTGAAACGTATCAATCGAAATTATCCTGTTATCGCAATTGGCAAAGTTGACGAGATTAATACCAGAGTTTAAAAAAATAAAAACCGATTAATCGGTGAGGAAACAATGGAGAACAGAGTTGCAATTATAACAGGCTCAGGACGCGGAATTGGCAAAGCCATCGCAATGAAGCTGGCGCAAGAAAACATGAATATCGTTATTTGTGATGTCGATGAAACAGCCATAGCTGAGACAGTAAAAGAGATCGAAGGGACAGGAGTCCAGGCGATCGGGATCAAGGTTGATGTCACCAATTCAGCAGACGTTGCTCGTTTATTTGACGAGACCATCAAAAAGTTTGAAAGAGTCGATGTGCTGGTAAATAACGCTGGTATCACACGGGATAATTTGCTGATTCGTATGCAGGAATCGGATTGGGATGCGGTCATCGCGGTGAACCTGAAGGGAACGTTTAATTGTCTCAAAGCTGCGGCAAAAATCATGATGAAGCAGCGCAGTGGTAAAATCGTAAATATTTCATCCGTCGTTGGCGTGATGGGGAACATCGGTCAGGCAAATTATTCCGCCTCAAAAGGCGCGGTGATCAGCCTGACGAAGAGTGCTGCAAAAGAATTGGCGCCACGAAACATCACGGTGAATGCTATAGCACCCGGCTATATTGAAACGGAAATGACTAAAAATTTGCCGGATAATGTAAAAGAAATGTTTCTGAACCTGGTGCCATTAAAGCGTCCCGGATCGCCAGAGGATGTGGCAAACGTTGTGAGTTTCCTGGTATCCCATCAGGCAGATTATATTACAGGACAGGTCATCCATGTCGATGGCGGTATGGTCATGTAATCTAGCAGTTTTTTTTATAGATTAATTCAACCTATTTTCAAAATGAAAAAAATAACACCAAATTTGATAGGAGGTGAAAAAGTAAATGGCAATCGAAGAACGTGTAAAGGAAATCATTGTCGATCAATTGGGAGTAGATCCCGGCGAAGTGACCAATGAAGCTCATTTTATCGAGGACCTGGGCGCTGATTCATTGGACACCGTTGAATTAGTGATGGCATTTGAGGATGAATTTAAAATCGAAATTCCAGACGAAGATGCAGAAAAAATTACCACTGTAGGAGCTGCTGTTAAATATCTAAAAAGCAAAATGGATTAATAATCAGGTTAGCTATCCTACTTATATGAATAGATGATGAATGCTACCTGATTTCTTTAATTAACAAGAGTATTAAGTGCTTTCATCAAGCTATTAGATCGTTATAAAAAAGAAGTAATTGCACCTGCTTCGGCATTTACAGATGCCGAAGCACCTGCATAGGATTTATTAAAAGAACCGAAGATCAGCATTCTTGACAATTTTGGGAACGTTTTCCAGCCGTTATCAGAACGGCAAATTTCAGGTTCTTTTTCTTAGAATCGAGTGATTGCTGTTTTTGTTCAATCACAGTTTAATGCTGGCCTGTCATAAAAAAAAAGCGAAGGTGGCGAATACATTATAACTGATTTTCCTCGGGGTTATCATTATATGAAAAATCGAGTACTTATTACAGGATTAGGCATAATTAGTCCGATCGGCAATTCGATCTCCGAATTCTGGCAAGCCCTGTTGAGTGGCACAAGCGGGATTGATTACATTAAGAATTTTGATGCAACGAATTTTGAGACCAAATTTGCGGCTGAAGTCAAAGGTCTGGATGTCAACAACCATTTGGACCGAAAAGAAGCACGGCGGATGGATAAATTTTGTCAATATGCTGTTATCGCGGCCCAATCAGCACTCGATGATTCAGGGCTACAGCTCGATCAGGAGGACAAGGAAAGAATTGGTGTCATCATCGGCTCCGGTATCGGTGGAATGGAAACCTTTGAGCGAGAATACCACAATTACTTTGATAAAGGTCCGAGAAAAATCAGCCCTTTCTTTATCCCCATGATGATTCCTGATATTGCTTCAGGGCATATCAGTATTCGCTTTGGATTGAAAGGTCCGAATTATTCCACCATCTCGGCATGTGCATCGAGCTCGCACGCAATTGGCAATTCGTTCCGTGCGATTCAGGCTGGTGAAGTTGATGTTATGGTTACCGGCGGATCGGAAGCAACTGTGACGCCAATGTGCGTTGGTGGATTCAACGCCATGAAAGCGCTTTCAACGCGAAACCATGAACCGCAAAAAGCCAGTCGTCCTTTCGATGCTGAACGAGATGGGTTTGTCATTGGCGAAGGATCCGGCATTCTGGTGCTTGAATCTGAAACGCATGCCCTCAACCGGGGCGCTAAAATTTATGGTGAGATCGTCGGAGCCGGATTCACGGCGGATGCTTTTCATATCACTGCACCCGCTCCTGACGGTGATGGAGCAAAGCGAGCAATGGAGAATGCCTTACGAGATGCTCACCTCTCGATTGAAGAAGTTGATTACATCAACGCTCATGGCACATCAACTCTATTTAACGATAAAATCGAAAGTTTAGCAATAAAAAATTTATTCGGCGATCGGGCGTATAAAATTCCAATCAGCTCGACAAAATCTATGATCGGGCATCTGCTGGGTGCTTCGGGCAGCTTAGAATTAATCGCAACAATATTGACAATCTGCTCCAGCATAATACACCCGACGATTAACTACGAAGTGCCAGACCCGGAATGTGACCTGAATTATACACCAAACAAATCCATTGATAAGACAGTTGACATCGCGATTTCCAATTCATTTGGGTTTGGTGGTCACAATGTTAGTCTTATTGCAAAAAAATATCCATTATAATTGCTGTTCAACTTTGATTGATTTATGCTACGCAAATTTACTGCTCTGTTTTCGAAGATCTTTAGGAATGGCGACTCAAAAAATAACTTGTCTGAAAAGGCAATATTGCAGTTCGAAACGAAGCTTAATTATCATTTTAATGACAAGGAGCTAATTAATCAAGCATTAAAGCATCGCTCGTATCTATCCGTTACCAATGAATCCCGGCTGATTTCCAATGAACGGTTAGAACTATTGGGCGATTCTGTTCTCGGCATGGTCGTCACTGAATATCTTTTTAAAAAATATCTATCAAAAGAAGAGGGCGAGTTGACTGCCATGAAATCGCTGCTCGTGAGTCGGAAGATCTTAGCGCGAGTATCCAGGGAGATTGGCATTGGCAAATTTATCCTGCTGAACGACGCTGAAGAAAAGTCAGGAGGAAGAGACCGGGCTTCGATTACCGCCGATGCATTTGAAGCGATCATTGGCGCGATGTATTTGGATGGCGGCTTGGATGTCGTGGTAAAATTTATTCATCAAAAACTCCTGAAATTCTGTGATAAAATACTTCACGAGGAGCATTATCGCAATTTTAAAAGTATTCTCCTTGAGTATTCGCAAAGCAAAAATTTGGGACTTCCTCAGTATCACGTCAGAGATGAAGAAGGCCCCGATCATGAAAAGCTCTTTACAATCGAGGTTATCATTAATAATGAAGTGTTAGGCATTGGCAAAGGAAACAGCAAAAAAGGCGCAGAGCAAATTTCTGCCAAAAATGCATTAAAAAAATTGAATGTCATTTGACCAGGTGGAGGCAAATCATGGATTATTTTCTTACTGAAACACAATTAGAGCTGCAAAAATTAGCCCGCAAAATTGCAATGGAGAAAGTTCGCCCCGTAGCTGCGCACTATGATAAAACTGGAGAATTTCCCTGGGAATTGGTAAAATTATTTGCTGAGTTAGATTTTTTCAGAATATGGATCGAGGAAGAATATGGAGGCATGGGAGGGGGAGTCATGGAGCTGGTGCTCGTCACTGAAGAACTATCACGAGCGTGTGGCGGAGTTGCGTTAGCTGTCGCAGCTTCTGCTTTGGGTTCTTTCCCCGTTGTTATCAGTGGAACTAAGCAACAGAAAGAAAAATATTTACCAGATTTGGCAGATGGCAAATATTTAGCAGCTTTTTGCCTGACCGAGCCAGAAGCAGGCTCCGATGCTGGGGCAATCAAGACTAAAGCAGTTCGTGATGGCGATTATTATATTTTAAATGGAAAGAAGCATTTTATCACAAATGGAGGAGTTGCAAAACTCTACACCGTAATCGCATCTACAGATCCTTCAAAAGGAAGCCGTGGTGCGACTGCTTTCATCGTGGAGGAAGGTACTGAAGGATTGTCTTACGGCAAAGAAGAAGATAAAATGGGAATTCGCGCGTCAGCAACCAGCGAAGTGATCTTTGAGGATTGCAAAATTCCGGTTGAAAACAGAATAGGCGAAGAAGGGCAGGGATTTATCGTTGCCATGAAAACCCTGGATAAATCGCGACCGGGAGTCGCCGCCCAGGCTCTGGGTATCGCCCAGGGAGCGTTGGATCTGGCAATAGATTATGCAAGACAGCGCGAGCAATTTGGTCAATCAATCATTTCGTTTCAAGCGATTCAATTTATGTTAGCCGATATGGCAACTCAGATTGAAGCGACCCGCGCCTTAATTTATGCTATCTCAAAAATGATTGATTCTGGTGCAAAAAATATAGCAAAGGAGTCGGCAATGTGCAAAGTGTTGGCTTCCGACGTCGCTATGAAAGTAACAACAGATGCGGTGCAGATTTTCGGCGGGTATGGTTACATGCGTGATTATCCCATCGAAAAATTTATGCGAGATGCTAAGATAACTCAAATTTATGAAGGCACGAACCAGATTCAGCGGATGGTCATTGCACGAAATATCATTCGCGAAGGCGCCAGTCAGTCAAAGAAATAATATGCAACTGCAACAGAAAGATTTTGATTGAAACCCTGGTCAGGAATTTAAGATCAGGGTTTTTTCTGGATTGCGATTGAAAATTATTTCTATAAATATACTGCAAACGGTCATAAATCGAACATTTTTTTTACTTCTAAGACATCGCTCCACTCCGTTTCGCTCGCAATGACCGAATAAAGTTGATGAAAACTTTTAAAGCTGAAAATTTTGCTTGATTTATCGGAATTATTTGATTAACTTGTATTGCGAATGGTATATCAATAATTGCTTTACAATAAATTATTAAACATAATTCTTCAGGTAGTTGCAGGAATGAATCCTTCTGATGGTTCAATGCCTGGACTGGAGATGAATAGATTCGTGCAACCTATAATTGAGCGCATCGCGAGCATTATTAATCAGAAAAATTACTTGCATATAAGAAAAGTTTTTTTTATATTTAGTGCTTTATTTTTGGATATATTAAGCGATTTTTAAGTTTCAAATAATACACCTGAACAGAGGAATATAACAACGAATGTTTCAAGACCTGTCAGAAAAATTAGAAGTTGTTTTAAAGAAACTAAAAGGTCATGGAAAGTTAAGTGAAAAAAATATCTCCGAAGCTTTAAAAGAGGTTCGGCGTGTATTATTAGAGGCGGATGTTAATTATAAAGTTGTAAAATCATTTATAACTGCAGTTCAGGAAAAGTCGCTTGGGCAGAAAGTATTGCGAAGTGTAACGCCGGGACAGCAAATCGTGAAAATAATTCATGATGAGTTGAGCGTTATCATGGGTGGATCTGAGGTTTCAATGACTTTGTCCGGCGCTTCACCTGCAATTATTATGTTGACTGGATTGCAGGGTTCTGGCAAAACGACGTTAGCTGGCAAGCTGGCATTATATTTTAAAAAGCAGGGTCGTGTTCCGTTATTAGTCGCGGCTGATATTTATCGACCCGCGGCGGTGAGACAGCTTGAAATCGTTGGTGAACAGGCTGGCGTGCCGGTTATATCAGAAAAATCAAGATCTGCTGTGGACATTTGTATCAATGCTGTGGAACATGGTCGTACGAAAGGCTATGATTTATTGATCTTTGATACGGCAGGGCGATTGCATATCGACCAAACTCTGATGCAGGAGTTGTTACAAATTAAGCAAAAGACGAAACCCCAGGAGATCTTATTCGTCGCCGATGGTATGACCGGTCAGGATGCCGTGAATACTGCAAAAGAGTTTCTTAACTGGCTGGATTTTGATGGTGTTGTTCTAACGAAAATGGACGGAGATGCGCGTGGCGGAGCAGCGTTGTCCATTCGAATGGTGACAGACAAGCCAATCAAGTTTATCAGCACCGGCGAAAAATTGGATGCGCTGGAAAAATTCCACCCCGAAAGAATGGCGTCACGAATTCTGGGAATGGGCGATATTGTCACCTTAGTTGAAAAAGCTCAGGATGCTGTTGATAAAGACCAGGCGGAAAAATTAGAGCGAAAGCTGCGGCGGCAACAATTTACGTTAGAAGATTTTTATGATCAGCTCCAGCAGATTAAGAAAATGGGTCCCCTGGATCAGCTCATGGGGATGATTCCAGGAATAAAAAGCAGTATGCTAAAAGGCCTCAGCGTGGACGATCGATCGTTTGTTAAAATTGAAGCGATGATAAATTCGATGACACGTGAAGAACGCCAGCGTCCACAGATTATTGATGGCAGCCGTAGAAAGCGTATTTCGGGAGGCAGTGGTACCAGCGTTCAGGATATTAACCAGCTACTCAAACAATTCCAGATGATGCAAAAAATGATGAAAAATATTGGCAAATTAAAATTCAAAGGAATGCCATTTCGTTTTTAAGTAAAGAAAATAATTGAACCAGGAGGTAAAAAAATTGGCAGTAAAATTGCGTTTAACTCGGATGGGCAAAAAGAAGCAACCGTTTTATAGAATCATCGCTATTGATTCGCGATCTCGACGTGATGGAAAATATATAGATAACATTGGCTATTATAATCCATTGACTCATCCAGCAGAAATCGTTGTTAATGAAGAAAAAGTATTCCAGTGGTTAAAAAATGGCGCCATTCCAAGTGACACCGTAAAAAGTTTGTTGAGCAAAAAAGGCATTATGGTGAAGTGGCATCTTATGAAAGAAGGCCATGACCAGGAAAAAATCGCGGAAGAGTTTAAAAAGTGGGAAGTGTTACAGCTTGAGCGAGAGAAACGACTGGAAGCAAAGCAAGCGCAGATAGAACGTGAAAAGGAAGAGAAAAAATCGACGAAAGAAGAAAGCGTAGCTGAAGTTAAGCCGGAATCGGTTCCTGAGGCTGCTGAATTGAAGGCTGAAGAACCTGTTGCGGAAGTTGAAGCGAATCAACCTGTGGTCGAAGTTGAAGCGAATCAGCCTGTGGTCGAAGCTGAAGCGAAAGCACCTGAAGCCGAAGCATAATTTTTTCAGCGATAAGATAAATTCATAAATTTTGCGTGAAGTGATAATTAATTATATAATTCTTTTTATAAGATTCAGAAAATACGACAGAAGAAAGCAATAATATTCTTTAAATTCGAACGACGAAAAAATTAGTGAGACGAATAATACAAAAGTAGCCGATTTTCTTTCTGAAAACCTAAATGAGGAGGGCTAACTGTATATGAGGACGCTAATCTGACTACAAAGGAGGATCTGGTATGAAAGAATTTATTGAATACATCGTCAAACACCTGGTCGATAAGCCAGATGAAGTGATTGTTAATGAGATAGACGGTGAGCGAACGATTGTTTATGAATTACGAGTTGGATACGGAGACCTGGGAAAGGTAATAGGCAAACGAGGACAAACCGCAAAATCGATTCGTATTTTATTGGCGGCTGCTTCAGCAAAACGAGGAAAACGAGCAGTTTTAGAAATATTGGAATGAGCTTGCATTAATTAAGTGAATCCGTAAATTTGAAAAGAAATTCAAACACGAAATCAGCAAAGCATGAAAGCGCGCCCTGAATTTGTTTCCATCGGAATTGTCACCAAACCTCACGGTACCAGAGGTGAAATTCAGGTCAATCCAATAACTGAAGAACTGCAACAATTCAAAACGATTAAGCAGGTCTATCTTAAGATGTCCCAGGGTGAGCGAGCAGTCTTCACCATCGAATATGCGAGCATTAGAAACGATAAGGTCGTATTAAAATTAGAAGGTATTAATAATCGCACAGATGCGGATAATCTAAAAGGTTCGCTCATTGAAAAACACTTTGATTTGAGTGCAACATTGCTTTCTGATGAGTATTATATCTTTGACCTTATCGGTCTAAATGTAAAAACAGCAGACAATCGTTGGTTGGGAAAAATAACAGAAGTTCTGTCGCTTCCCGCAAATGACGTTTATGTTGTTCAAAATGGAACAGAAGAGTACCTGATTCCCGCAATTAAAGATGTAATAAAATTTATTGATCTTGAAGCAGAAATTATGTTGATCCAGCCAATCGAGGGCTTGCTATAAAAAGCTATTTGTAATTTAGATTATGCTTGTCAATGATAATAATTTTCGTAATAAAAATACATCATTCTCTGAATGAATATCCATATTATCACAGCTTTTCCCAATCTGTTGCGCGGACCATTAGATGAAAGCATCATAAAGCGCAGTGTTGAAAAAAAAATTGTCGAATTTTTTATCCATGATTTGCGTCAATATAGCTCAGATAAGCACCATCGTGTTGATGACTACCCGTATGGCGGCGGTCCTGGAATGATCTTGAAACCAGAGCCAATTTTTAAATGTATTGAATCGGCTATAGAGACATACAATATAACATCGTCAGAAATAATTTTCCTAACTCCTCAGGGGAAAAAATATTCTCAAGCAAAGGCAAAAGAACTTGTCGAACGAGAGAATTTGGTATTCTTGTGTGGTCATTATAAAGGAGTCGATGAGCGTGTTCGCGATTATTGGAAAATGGATGAAATATCAATCGGAGATTATGTTTTGACAGGGGGCGAACTCCCGGCATTGGTTATAATTGATTCTGTTATTCGATTAATTCCGGGTGTAATTAGTGACCTGGACTCTGCTAAAACAGATTCATTTTATCAAGGATTATTAGATTGTCCTTATTACACTCGCCCTGAAATTTATAGAGAAATGTCTGTACCTGAAATTTTATTATCTGGAAATCATGCAGAAATAAATAATTGGAAACAACAAGAGGCTTTCAAACTAACATTGAAAGCACGACCTGAATTGATTAATGATAACAATGATAATGTTGCAACATTAGACAGTAATTAGGAGGCTGAATAAATGAACAAAGTTGATTTAGCAGTGGCACATCAAATTCAGACAAACATTCCTGAATTTGGTCCCGGAGACACGGTAGCTGTTCATGTGAAAGTAATTGAAGGGGACAAAGAGCGAACCCAGGTCTTTGAAGGGATTGTGATCAAGAAAAAGGGTAAGGGAATGAATGCGACTTTTACAGTTCGCAAAATTTCTGAAGGTATTGGTGTTGAACGAATTTTTCCCTTGCACTCACCCCGGCTAGTCCGCATCGATCGACTCAGGGCAGGCAAAATCCGTAGAGCTAAACTATATTACCTACGAGAACTGAAAGGCAAGGCTGCCCGGATCACTGAAAAGCGGTAATATTCTATCGCAATGCTGAACAAAACTTTGACTTTTGGAAAAAGAATTATTATATTTGATCCTGAAAGTTAGCCAGGGCCCATAGCTCAGTTGGTAGAGCAGCGGACTCATAATCCGTAGGTCGTAGGTTCGAGCCCTACTGGGCCCACAAAAATACCCCTCAAGTTACGCTCAACTTAAGGGATTATTTTTTTGCCATTTCATTATTTGAATAGTTGTGAATCAAAGCCAATTCGGTTTTCGCTTCTCCACAAACGCCTCCATCCCTTCCTTCGCTTCACCTGATGCTATGCACTGAACAAATCCATCTCGTTCAATCAATAGACCTTTTGCCTGCTCGGTTTCCAGTCCACGATTGATGACGCTCTTGGCAATCATGATGGCAGCGGGACCTTTCGAGGCAATTTTTTGAGCCATTGCCAATGCTTCGTTCAAAAAATTTTCAGGTGCGATGACTTTATTCACCAGCCCGATTTTTAAAGCTGTTTGGGCGTCAACCAGGTCACCCGTAAAGATCAACTCTTTCGCAATGCCCTTGCCAACTAATCTGGATAATCTTTGTGTGCCACCAAAGCCAGGGATAACTCCCAGGTTCACTTCTGGCTGTCCAAATTTGGCTAATTCCGATGCAATCCGAATATCACA
>JALOPY010000533.1 GCA_025453735.1 bacterium
TCTTTCGTCCAGATCGGCATCCCGCTTTGTCCGCTGAACGTATCCATGTAATACCAATGAAAGAATTGATCGGCATCGCGACCAGAGTCACTGTCGTAATAGAGACACAATCCGAAATCGCGATCGATGGGATAACCTGCGCAATGAAAAGTGCCTTTGTACCACTCGAGATCATCAGTTGTGTACCTGCCCATCCAACCTGTAAAATTTCCCACCTGTCGATCCAAAGTGATGCATGCCCAATCATATTCTGGCATACTATTGTTAATCCACCCGTCATTCGCTTTGATCAGCGTGGCTCTCGCACTATAAAAAGGTGTATAATCGTTATCGAGCGCCGGTATGACTTCGATTTTATCCGCCCACCCGCCGTATTCTTTGCGATAGACACAATGTCCAGCCGTTAGGCAATGAAATCCAATCCCATCGCTGCGTCCCACGATCACGCCGGATGCGACAAAATTATTGCCATCGGGAAAAGTTATGTAGAGTTTGCAGATCGTCCGCCATGGATATTCGTTGGTCGGCGATATTTTAATTCGATCGTCTGGCGGAAAAATTGTCTCAACCTGCTGCGAGCCTGGATCCGAATCAAAAACTTTCTCCGCCGGCTCAGGAGTAATTCGCTTTTCATCCAGATGCGACGGAACTGAACGCGTCACTGCTTTTGTTGCCAGATCATAAACAAGAACCGATAGCGCAGTTTCCGAAACATCCGGAGTTCCGCTCTTACGAAATACCGGAACTGGAATTGGTTGCCAGGTCTTCTTTGCCTCGAATATTTTCTGGTAGGATTTATCAGATGATATTTGATCGGGAATCGGGGCTTTTTTGAAAAGATCATTATTCTGCCCAAAAGCAGTTGAGGTAACAATGAGTAACATCGATGCAAAAATTAAGAACTTAAATATCAGTTCAGATCGAGTAAATATTTTCTCCTCCATCATGGCTCATATCTCCCCACATTAAAAATTGAATATCAGAAAACTAAACAAATGAATTGTTCTTTGTAAGAATTATTGTACGGAAAAAATGATTCATAAAATCCTTTGATTGAGAACCTAATTAATAGTATCGGAATTTCAAAGTCTTTTGGGAAAAAAGCGAAAAAATCTTACAAGGAGCAGCGGAGCTAATAGAGACTCACGGAGAATTTTTTATGGAATTATTACGCCGTCATTAAACTCCTTTTAAACTCCGTTTGCTCCGTTTCTCATTGTAATGGAATTACTTCATTAATCAAAGTTCCCAAAAAAATGGCGCGTCTTCGTTTTGCGAAGCTATGTTCTTCAAACGATGGCAAAAAAATTTGTCGCTAATTCATTGATTTTTAGTTTAAAAATAGTAGAAAAATATCAAAATGTCAAGTAATATTTTACATCTTTATAAATAGAATAAACATTGATTAAACAAGCAGTAAATATTTTACAGAAACTTTACAGAATAAGCCTCATAATTATAAGGTCAAATTCGATCAAATTTCAGTTTTGAAATTGATCAAATGGCAAAAAATGGATGGCAGCAAAATTTCCATAAAAAAGGTCATCCCGAACATCCTGGATGACCTGGCAAGCTCATGTGTGTTTGCTTCATAGAATCTTACGAGTTATTTTTGATTCCCAAAAATATTATTTCAAAAGCTCCACATCGTAATCCCACGTCCACTGGTCAAAATAAAGATTACCACCTTCCCATTCCACTTCACCCCGCTGAAAATCGAGCGTTTCGGAACGGAAATGAATTTTAGCAGGATACAAATCCTGTGCGTAATCATCATTCACGATGAGCCGATAGGCATCCATTCCACCAATGTAGAACCATTTTTCAGCCTCATTGTTCGAGTCCATCAGTCCAAGATCAGCATCAACGGGCAGCCAGCCATACGGTTCAAAATAAATCTCACCCCAGTCATGCATCCCGTGATAGTCCGCATCCGTGGTCCAGCCAGATTGCCAACGTGTGGGAATTCCATTCATTCGGCAGAGTGTCATAAAGAAAATTTGATGCATCCCACAATCGCAGTGATGATTCTGATAGACATAATCAGAAATGTTGGCAAAAGTCGAATATTCTCTGGCCGAAGCCCAGGGAATATTATCGTTGATATATTTAAAAATTTTTCTGGCGATGAAATAGGGGTTGGTTTCCTTGCCGACAATCTCTTTTGATAACTGCTGCAATTGATCTGAAAACACAATATGAGGCGGTCGTTCAGCTAAATACGGAGACAGGTCTTTGGTCGGTGAAACACGCATAACTTTTTTAGGATCGATGTGCTGATAAACAGCGTGGTTAGTGAATTCAAACGCGACCTGAAATTTGGTTTCATTTTCTCCAGCAGATGGCTGCTCAAAATAAATACTACGCTGCAAATAATCATCATTCGGAGCACTGATATGTCGCTCCGGAAAACAAGAAATTAATTTCACATCAATTTGGCGATTGGGAATTTCTCGCGGAAAAGGAAGCCAGCAGCGGATAATTTTCCCCTCTGGCACAACGCCTTTTTTGATTGTCAATGTATAATTCACCCGAGTCCGAACTGGATTAACGAACTTAGTTCCGCTTGCATTTGATGCCCGAATAATGTTCCTGACATCTTCCAAACGATTGTAAAGCGAAGGAGCGCCTGGTTCTGACTTTTTCTTTTTGATCTCTTTTAATTTTTTATTGATCCGGAATAAATTTGGCGCGGCATTGTTGAAATACTTCTTCTCCCCATCAATCATCATAAATTCAAGCGATTTTTCTCGCTCCCATTGCGCCAGGTCGGCTTCGTTGACATCAGGCACATATTCTTTGATATAATCGATGATGTCATTCTTGGTTTTCTTGAAATCCTTTTTAATCCGATCCAATCGCTCAATTTGAAAAGCAACACTCAATCGCTGCATCGGATCCAAAGTCAGGTTCGTTGCAAGCTCCTGCCGCATCAATTTTTGAGCCTGGGCAAACTCACCCCGATCAATAAGTACTTGGAATTTCTCAGGGATTTGGGCGTAATTTGGAGTTGAAACACAAATCAGGAATAAAGAGAGCATCATTAAAGCAATCGAAAACTTCCGCATTTCCAACCTCCGTTACAGTTAGTTGTCATCATCATATTTTTTACTGATGGGATAGCTGTGTCTTGCTCACCTCAAGAAATGGTTCTCAGAATGCTGACCAAAAAAGCAACAAGTATTCTTGAAATGTCCTTTTCAGGAATAAAAAAATTATCCCTTTAAAAAAAGCGCTATGAATTTTATTTAAAATTTCTTATATTCAGTCTATTTTTGAAAATCCGATCAGATAATCGCGAAGTTTTTTCAGCTATAAAATTAAAAGTATGATGATGTCTTCACGTGTTATTTTTTGCATCAAAAATACTCTCTGCCACGAAATCTGCAGTATTCTACCCAGCAATCACGCCGGTCATTTTGGATGAGGCGCAGCTTTAGCGATAACAATAATTCCAATATCGAATCATAACATTTAAACAGGATTAATAAATCAGCAAAATGAAAATTCACCTCATCGACTCGCTCATTATCTTCGCTTACTTATTAATCGTTATTATCGCTGGCTTTCTGCTCTCCCGCAGGGCATCCAAAAATATGGATAGCTATTTTCTCGGTGATAAAACCGTTCCCTGGTATGTCCTTGGCATTTCCAATACGTCTGGTATGTTCGATATCAGCGGCACTATGTGGCTGGTTTACATGCTGTTTGTTTACGGTCTCAAAGGCATCTGGATGCCCTGGATGTGGCCTACGTTCAACCAGATTTTTTTCATGATTTATTTGTCGATCTGGGTGCGGCGCTCCAATGTAATGACGGGAGCAGAATGGATCACCACACGATTCGGCAGCGCTCTCGGGGGTGAGCTTTCTCGGCTCAGCGTGGTTATTTTTGCCATCGTTAGCGTCATCGGCTTTTTGACGTATGCGTTCGTTGGAATCGGAAAATTCGCCAGCATCTTTTTGCCCTGGGATCTTTCGCCGGAAATGTACGCCGTCATTTTAATGGGCATCACCACGATTTACGTCACGCTGGGGGGAATGTATAGCGTGGTCGTCACCGATCTCATTCAATATGCGCTGCTGAGCATCACGTCGATCATCATCGGCGTGATCGCAATGGTCAAAATTTCGCCGCAGATGCTGGACAACGTCATTCCTGCTGGCTGGAAAGAGCTTTTTTTCGGCTGGCATCTCAATCTTGATTGGTCAAACCTGATTCCTTCGGTGAACGATAAGATCGCTTCGGATGGCTATTCTTTATTCATGATTTTTTTTATGATGATTGTTTTCAAGGGAATTTTGAATAGTATGGCGGGACCAGGCCCGAATTATGATCTGCAACGAGTTTTAGCGGCAAAAACGCCAAAAGAAGCGGGGTTGATGAATGGCATCGTTTCGGTCTGCCTGATCCCCCGCTGGATAATGGTGCCTGCAATCGCTGTGCTGGCATTGGTTTTTTTCAGTCCTGAGCTAAAATCGATGGGCACGAACATTGATTTTGAAATGGTGCTGCCAATCGTCATCAACAAATTTATTCCGGTTGGATTAATGGGCGTGTTTCTGGCTGGCTTGATTGCGGCTTTTATGTCCACTTTCGATTCGACCGTGAATGCAGGTGCTGCCTACATTGTGAATGATGTTTACAAGCGTTACATCAATCCAGAAGGATCAGACAGAAATTATGTGGTGGCAAGCTATATCGCATCGTTTGCAGTGGTGATTGTTGGAATTATATTTGGATTCCTGGCAAAATCGGTGCACCAGATGACCCAATGGATTGTGTTCGGCTTATGGGGTGGATACACCGCGCCCAATCTGCTGAAATGGCACTGGTGGCGCTTCAATGCCTTCGGCTATTTCTGGGGCATGATAGCTGGCGTGATTGCAGCACTGCTCTGGCCCCTGTTATTCCCCAATGTTTCCGATGTGAATAGCTTTCCCGTTATTCTGCTGTTTTCAGGCACAGCGAGTGTCATCGCCAGTTTATTGACAAAACCAGATGATGAAGAAATTCTAAAAAAATTCTACCGCCAGGTCCGCCCCTGGGGTTTCTGGCAGCCGATTTACGAAAAAGTTGTAGCGGAAAATCCTGAGTTCAACAAAAACACCAATTTTCTTCGAGATATGTCGAATGTCTTTATCGGAATCGTCTGGCAGACATCGCTGCGATTGATTCCCGTC
>JALOPY010000534.1 GCA_025453735.1 bacterium
CAATGTGAATATTTATTTTGAAGCGACCAATATCGGAACGACCTCGGATCAGACTGGCCATTTTTCCATTGACAATGTGCCGGAAGGGCAAACGATTTTGCGGATCACCCACATTGGCTATGTGGAGAAAAGAATTCAGCTCAAGTTTGCTTCGGGAGAATCCAGAAATTTGAACATCCTGCTGACACCGAAAGCTCTGAAATTGGAAGAAGTCGTTTTCTCAGCCAGTCGCCACGCGGAGACAGTTTTCAAAAGCCAGATGAATGTGGCGATTGCCAGCCAGGAGAAGATCGCCATCCGAACCTCGCCCAATACCGCGGATGCGCTGCGGGAAATTCCCGGCGTGTTGGTGCAGAAGACCACAGCCGGACATGGCGCGCCCATCATTCGCGGCATGATCGGCAAAGATGTGCTGCTCTTGTACAACGGGATTCGCCTGAATAAACCCACCTTTCGCTTCGGCGCGAACCAGTACATGAATACCATCAACGTGGAATTGCTGGATCGGATCGAGGTCACCAAAGGACCCGGCTCCGTGATGTACGGCTCCGATGCGATTGGAGGCGTGGTGAATATGATTTCGGAACCTTCCCAAATCGGAGAATCGAGTCATGCAACAGGCTATTCGATTTCCAGCCGCTACGGCACCGCGGATCAGTCACGATTATTGAATGCAACTTTTGGCAGTCATTTTAAAAGCATCGCTTTCAAAGGAGGTCTCGGGCTAAAGAAAATCGGCGATTTGACCGCCGGTAAAAATATTGGCAAACAAACCCCAACCGGCTACGATGAATGGAACGCCAATTTCCGAGTGGGCGTGCCTATCAATTCTCGAACCAGTCTGGAATTTGACATGCTCACGGTTCAGCAAAATAAAGTGCCTCGATTTGATCGATATGTGACCAAAGAATTTTTGCCCGGCGATTACGAGACCTATCTTTATGATCCACAAAATCGATATTTGGCCGCGATCACGCTCCGTTCTCAGCCAGCGAATTCAAACTGGATCAGCTCCATCAAATGGAATTTTTCCTTTCAATTGGAAGAAGAGGGCACGATCGAGCGCAAGACTGGCAGCAGCACCGTGACAAAAAACCGCAACGATCTCACCACCCTCGGCTCCTATCTCCAGATCAATTCCATCTGGCGCAATCAGCACGTGCTGAGTTATGGTTACGAATTCTATCAGGATCAGCTAAAGAGCAGTCGAACTCAGCAAAAGAACGATGCGATTGTCTTCCAGCGAGGCGATTATCCAAATGGATCGACGTATCAGCAATTGGGAATATTTCTGAACGACAATTTGATACTCAACTCCAGGCTGGATGTGAATGTCGGACTGCGCTGGAGTCACATTCATTTAACATCGCCATTGGAACAGCCGTTCGGCAAGTTCGAGGATGAATGCAGCGATTTCACGGGCACCATCGGATTGAGCTATAAGCCCAAACTCTGGCTGAATCTGATTGGCCGCTACGCCAAAGGTTTTCGTGCGCCAAACTTCAATGATACCGTCGTGCTCAAGGTTTCCAATGCCGGGGTGGATGCGCCCAGTTCCGGTCTCCTGCCCGAGAAAAGCCATAATTTTGAGATCGGCGTGAAACTGAATAAGGAAAAATTGACTGGCTCCCTCTTTATTTTTTATAATCGGGTGCTGGATTTGATCGACCGATATCGGGGCACGTATCAGGGGCTCGATTTCTATGATGAAAATGGCAATGGCATTCGAGATTCCGGCGAGGCAGATATTTTTCAGAAACGTAATGTCGCCAGAGGCTATATAGCTGGGTGGGAGCTGGAAGGAAGAATTCAGCAATCCCAACGATGGAGCATAAGGGGATTCCTTTTCTGGACGTATGGCCAGGATGAGACATTTGATGAACCCTTAAGCCGCATTCCGCCCTTGATGGGAATGGCAGCCGTTCAATTTTCTGTCACGAAAAAATTAGCCATTGAGACATACTTCCGCGCGGCTACGAAACAGGATCGGCTCTCCAGCCGGGACAAAGATGATAATCGTATTCCAATCGGCGGAACGCCAGGCTGGAAGACCCTGAATTTTCGCTGCACCTGGGAAATTCGACCGCAGCTCAAGTTGAATGTGGCGCTGGAAAATATTTTTGATGAAACTTATAAGGAGCATGGCTCCGGAGTTTATTCGCCGGGAAGAAATTTGGTTGTGGGAATGAAATATGGAGTGAATTGACTGTGTCAATTCAGTGCATCGACATAGTCGATGCACTCCAAAGTAAATAATTTTTCTGCAATGAATAGGAAAATTTTCTAGCCGATACGTGGAATCAGTAAATAAGCCAGGAGATAGAAAATGAGAAAATTATTATCGATCATGTTTGCTTTTTCATTACTTTTTCAGATCACCTATCCATTCATTTGTGACGCTAAAGAAAAGCCCTCCACGCCAGCCGAACGCCTAAAAGCATTCGAGTTGCGCCAAGCCATGCAGGAAACATCGCTCTTCAAAAACCTGTCTTTCCGCAGCGTCGGCCCTGTCGTTATGAGCGGCCGAGTGGTGGACGTCGAGCCTTCGCCCGCCATCACTATCGGCGACATTGCCATCGATCAGAAGAATGAAAAGGTGATTTGGGTGGGAACGGGTGAAAAAAATTCCAGTCGCAGCTCCTATTCCGGAACAGGCATTTACAAAACAATCGACGGAGGAAAAACCTGGAATTTTATGGGTCTCGGCGATAGCCATCATACCGGTAGAATTGTGATCCATCCCGATAACACCGATATTGTTTATGTCGCGGCGCTGGGACATCTCTACACGGAAAATGAGGAGCGAGGCATTTACAAAACAATCGATGGTGGCAAGACCTGGCAAAAGTTGCTGTACATCAATCCCAGAACCGGATTCATCGATCTGGCCATGGATCCACAAAATCCGGATATTCTGTACGCGGCGTCCTGGGAAAAAGATCGAAAGGCGTGGAATTTCATCGAAGGCGGAAAAGGCAGCGGCATTTACAAAACCACCGATGGCGGGGCAACCTGGAAGCTGTTGACCGCAGGCTTGCCTCAGGGCGATCACGTCGGACGGATCGGTCTGACCATTTTTCCGCAAAATCCAAACATTGTCTACGCGCTCATCGACAATCAACTGGCGCGACCGGAAATGGACCAGGATAAGAACGAGCTCATCACCCCACGAAAACTTTTAAACATGGCTGCCAGGGATATTCTCACCCTGCCGGATGATGACCTCCAGACCTTTTTGAGACGTCAGGGATTTCATTCGGATTACACTGCGGAAATCATCAAAGAGAAGTTGCAGGAGGGCAAGCTGACTCCCAATGATTTAATCGAGTTCATCCGCGAAAATAATCCCCGAGCCTTTGATCTAGAAATCATCGGCGCGGAAGTCTATCGCAGCGATGATGCTGGCGCAACCTGGAACAAGATGAACGAAATGTATATTGATAATTTTTATAGCACGTATGGGTACTACTTCGGCGAGATTCGGGTCGCGCCGGATGACGCGGATCGGATTTACATCCTCGGGATTCCGCTCTTGGAATCAACCGATGGCGGAAAAAACTATCACTGGCGCGGGGGCGAAGGCGTTCATGCCGATCATCAGGCGATGTGGATCGATCCCAATTTTCCCGATCATCTCATCGATGGCAATGACGGCGGATTGAACCTGTCTTATGATGGCGGCAAATCCTGGTGGAAATTGAATTCCGTGCCTGTCGGGCAATTCTATTCGGTGCAGGTCGATATGCAGGAGCCGTACAATATTTATGGCGGCTTGCAGGATAATGGCGTTTACATGGGATCGAGCAAAGCGAAGCCTTCCGATGTCGATGCCTGGCAGCCGATTATGGGCGGCGATGGCATGCAGGTGCAAATCGATCCGACGGATTTCACCATTTATACCGGCTCGCAATTTGGCTACTATGCCCGGATCGATGCAAAGACGAAAAAACGAATTGGCATCCGGCCGCTGCCGAAACTGGATGAGCCAGCCCTTCGCTATAACTGGCAGACACCCATTCAGTTGTCTTCACACAGCTCCAATATTTTTTATTATGGCGCTAATCGGTTATTCCGCTCTTTCGATCGCGGGGAAAATATAAAACCCATCAGCCCCGATCTCACGACGCATCCAACCGAGGTCGGCGATGTTCCCTTCGCCACCCTCACGTCGATTTCTGAATCCAAAAAGAAATTCGGATTGCTTTACATCGGCACCGATAACGGACGCATCTGGCTGACCAAAGATGCCGGCTTCACCTGGAATGAGATCGGGAAGAATCTGCCGCAGGGACTCTGGTGCTCCCGTGTGGAAGCGTCTGCTCATTGGGAAGGAACGGTTTACGTAAGCCTGAATGGCTATCGCAACGATGACTTTCGGACGTATTTATATCGTTCGAAAGATTATGGGAAAAGCTGGGAATCGATCCGCTCGAATTTGCCCGATGAAGCGGTGAATGTCGTGCGAGAAGACCCATACAATCCGCATGTGCTATACGTGGGAACCGACATGGGCGTTTTCGTCAGCCTCGATGATGCGAAAACCTGGCACGTCTTGCAAACTGGAATTCCCATTTCACCTGCTCACGATCTCGTGATTCATCCACGGGATCGGGAATTGGTGATCGGCACGCATGGCCGCAGCATCTATGTGATGAACGTGATGCCCATTCAAGAATTGACGCCGAGCGTGATGGCAAAAGCGCTCCATATTTACGACCTGAAAGATGTGCGGGATCAGCGCCATCAGGAACGAGAGCCAGCGAGTTGGAGCTATCCCAGGGACACCACGTTTTATGAAATTTATTACTGGCAAAAAGAGAGCGGCTATGTGAGTTTTGCTGTCAAAAACAAAGACGATGAGGTGGTGCAACAATTCGATGTCGAAGGCAGCGCTGGGGTAAATACGATTCGATGGGATCTGTCGCTGTTCCCTGAGCCGGTCTTAAAATCTCGCGAAGCTGACGCCAAAAAGAAATTGGACAAGGCCGAAGCGAATGTGCAACAAGCCCAGGACGAAAAGAAAAGCGTGCCAGAAATTCAAAAGCTAATTGCCGCTCGCACTAAAGCCCTCCAGGAATATGAAGTGATCCAGCAACGAATGAACGAAGCAAAGAAATATTCAAACCTTCCCGAGGCAGAACGAACGAAAAAGGTCACTCCCGCTTACATTTCCGAAGGCGAATACACTATGGAGCTAACATGCAGGACAGTGATGGAAAAATCCACGTTGAAAGTTCTTCCCCTTCGAGAGGGCGATGCCGGAAAGGCGGAGCGAGAGAAACGGAATAAAGATTGGGAGCAGGAGAAGAAAAGGAAGAAGTTATTGGATGCATATCAATGAAATGTCAAATCGCAGACAGGCATATCGTTCGCCTGTAATTGAGGCGTTACCTTTGATAACGAAGTAAACGTTTATTTTCAAATTCAAAAAATTTCGCTTATGTCCAAAATGCTAAAATGTTTAATACCCAGCATTATTGCAAGCGGGGTTGCGACTATTTTTATTTCCCAGG
>JALOPY010000535.1 GCA_025453735.1 bacterium
TTCAACAAGTATTTTGACCGCATCTACGGTGTGGCTTACAGCCTCACGAAATCACCTGTCGTCGCTGAGGATATGACCCAGGACATTTTTTTGAAGATATGGGTCAAAAGGGAGATGCTGTTGCCGTGCAAAAAATAAGCAGTAAAATCCAGTTTTAAACTCAGATTCTCAGACGCATGATTTTGCAGCAGGATTCCCTGGTCGCCATAGGAAACGCTGTCCCCAGTATCACCGCCCTCGATAAAAGTGTTGTCAGCCTGTCCACCGGTTTTATTGTCAAGAAAATAAAGCTCGACCTGTTGCCATGAAGAGTCTTCAAACTGAACATAAGAAAACATCGATCCCTGATTGCCCGTTGTCAATGTCCACTCTTCCACAGGAGAAGAAACCGTTTTATTAACCTGATCCGGAATCCCATCGATGACGATTCCTTCATTGATGCGATTGAAAAACGTCATCCCTTCAGCCGCTCGATTGAAATCCCATGATTGGCGCAACAATTCCAGTTGAATATAAACATCCTCTTCCAATTGAAATTCTTTTTTGAGGGTTTCAGGGTCGAGATCCGCTCCGCCGGAAATTGTCCCACTGAATGGGTAAAATTTTGTTTTAACATAAAATGCGGTCTGGTTCATGACAAAAGTCCCAAATCGAATCGTCTGCCTTACTTCACGAACTAATCGAACAACAGGCTTTGGTGTAAAATAGAGGTGGTAATTATCGACATCATTTTCCTGGTAAACATACAAATTATCTCGATCATTCGCTGCCTGTCCGCCGTTCTTGCCGATCGGAATGGTCAAAATTCCGAGATCGAAAACGCCAACAAATCGCAGCTTCTGCGTATCGAAGAAATCAACTCCTGTCCCAAAGGGAGGCAGAACTCTGACATCCTCGATCAGTCCATTTGATTTGCCCAGGCGAAGTGAATAAAATTTTGTCCCCGCAATATGTTTTTGCGAATCAAAACTGAAGTCATACGGCGCAGGAATGTCATCAGTCATAGTTGGGGAGCGAAATATATAGGCGTAAGCAAAATTGGCGCGATCAATCGGATCGCACAGTTTGATCTCCAGGCGTTCATATTTTTTTGATTCTTCATTTTCAATCCAGGCTTCATCTGGCGCTCTGTCGCCCATATCTCGAATTATGAAAACCAATTCATCACGAAAATCGAACATGCCATCATCCGGGGCAAAATAGAAATCCTGCCACGCGTCTGCTTTGCCTGGTTTGAACGGATCTTCGGCAAATTCCATTTCATCGATCTGGAATGGAATTAAATGATAACTTTTTGTACTATCATAATAAGCATACACATAAATTTCATTGATAGGGACATCATAAAAAGCCGATAAAATTTCCCCGCGAAGCACGACAGGCTCGTGAATTCTTTCCTGATAAAGCTGTTTTGCATTTACCAATAATGGTGTGACGGATAAACTTAAAAGAAGAGCTGTAATCAGCAAAATGAGGCTGTTGATATTTTTGTGTTTCATTCTATGCCTTTTTTTAGAAGCGTTCCCGGTCAGGATTTAAGTCGCACAAATTTACAAAATTAAACATAAATTGTCAACAAATTTAATGTTATCTTTTTGTTTCAAATGGCAGATATTATCATGGATAACCGATGCCATCGCTCAAAGCAATGGCATCGGTTAGCTTAATGCCATCGACACAAAAACGTAAAAAAATTATTATGAAAACAAAAAAAAACCTTGACATTTAAAATATAATTTTGTATCTTGCGCCAGTTTAAAAACCAGAATCTTGCGAAAATAGCAATTAGGATTTTTAGGTGGTCATTTTTGATACAATGAGAGAATGCTTGAATTTTTCACCATCGAAGTGCCAGGTATGGCAAATTGGTGTGGGTGCTACGAACGCGCCTCCAAGTTAATTTTATTGAAGGATGTGCAAAATAGCAACCCACTGTCGGCTTTTCGGTAGTGGGTTTTTTATTTTTAAAAAGCAAGTTTTAAATTCACATAAATCAAATCGATCTAAATAAGGAGGGATCGGTCATGTTGGTATTAAGAGGAATTTTTCATCATTAAGGGGATTCGATGCAACATTTGTTGTCAAAGAAATTTGGGATAAAAATATTATCCAGGGGAGAAGTGTGTCCATTGGCGATGGCGGATCACGTTTGCCATTTTACAAATAATTTGCCCAATAGGCTACGCCTGGCCATTGGCTCAGGTGAAGAACGCCTTGATTTTCCATTGTATAATATTTTTAATAATCGAATAAATAAACCGAGAAGAAGGCTGTACATCAAAGTACCGCCTGGGTTAGAAAATTGAATTGTCGAATTGGATTGATTCAAGCCCGCTGCCATTCTCGGTAGCGGGCTTTTTTATTTTATGACTAAAATTGAGAAAGGGTCAGGAAATGAGCTTACTTTCATTCGATGACGGAGACAAATTCTTCGACATCAAAACCAATATGTTGAAGAAACGAAACCTGCTGCTTTATGGTGATCTTGACGATAGTGATTATAAAGACCTGTTGGAAGCAATGCTCATGCTAAATGGCATATCCGAAGTTGAGCCCATCAATCTGTTCCTTTGCAGCCATGGTGGAGAAGTGGATGCCGGCATGGCGATCTACGACTTGATCCAGTGGCTTCCGGCTCCGGTTTATACCATTGGCATGGGAAATTGCGCCAGCATGGCAGCCATTCTGCTCATGTCAGGACAAAAGCGATTTATCTTCCCGCACTGCTGGGTGATGCTGCATCAGACATCGGGCTGGGTTTGGGGCGATAAGGATACCACTGTTTCCCGAGCCACTCGGATGGAGCGCCAGGAAAAGCAAATGCTGGAGTTGCAAGCGCGCCACACTGGAAAAACCGCAGAGGAAATCGCCAAAGACACCATCAAAGAAAAATGGTTCGACGCGGAAGAAGCCCTGGCGTATGGCATTGTCGATGAAATCATCCGACTGCAACGCCAGGTTGCTCCTGTCGTGGCAAAAGAGGGTGCAACAAGACTAAAAGTTGTGCCGGCTATAAATTAAATATGAAATTAAAAACAGAGACATAAAATGTTTGCTGAATTTGGAATTCTGATTATTCTGCTTATTATTATGCTTTATCATAAATATTCTGATTTTTTCAATGAGGGGATCCTATTCTTGAAGGGAAAAATTTCAGGCCAATGAGGGGATCCTATCCTTGAAGGGAAAAATTTCAGGCAAGCAGAAAAATAGCAATCCAGTCATTACCCAGGAGATGATCGAGGAGGCATTGGCGAACCGAACCTATGGGGAGTTCACGATGACTCCTGCGGTGGTCTTTTTCAAGGATGGCGATGCGATTCCTTCTGAGGGTTATAAAATTGAAAAAAGGATGATCGCAGACGGCAGGATTCAAAGCAGAATCACGATTGCTGCTTCTGCTGAAAAAATTCTGGATATTTTTGATGACCTGGTGAAGCGACTGGGCGATACCTGTGGAATCGCAGTGGAAGATTATCGCGCAAAGCAGGGACATATCGACCATTATGCTTATTCCAGGGATACGTTTCTCATCCGAAGTATTTTGGTGGACTTTGAGGAGTTCATCCTGAATGATGGGTTTGTCGGGATCGCGATCTGGAATGATTTTGAACAGGCTGAAATTCAATTGACTGTTCACAAAATCATCGTGGTCTATGCGTTCGATATCTCTCGTTTTATTTCAGTTTTGGATAGCTATGGATTGCAGGAAAATCCTGAATTGAGATTCTATTTTGAAAATTTTCACCTGCTGCTTGGCACGGACGCTGGAGATTCTGCCATTGAAGCGTTGAAGGCTCAGCTCTGCCTGGATTATAGCGCGGTGCAGCCTGGCGATCCAAATTTAATATTGAATTAATGAAGGTGTTGGCTTTGCCAATATTGACACGGTGAATAAACGCCATGACGTCGAGTTGTGGCGTTTTTTTTAATTGAAAAACTCCTTGATTTTAATTGCATTTCTGTGTAAAGTATTCCGATTAAATTTCTTGCTGACCCGATCGAATCAACATTGGTTAAAAAAATCAATTTTGCAATAAGGATACTACTATGAAACGACTCTGGATTTGTTCGGCACTTTTATTATTGCTCTTGCTGCTTTTCATTCCAAATCTATTCACCAGCGATTTCGCCAAAGAGACGTTTATAAAATGTTCGCCCCAGCTAAGGCTTTTATTGAAAAAAGACCAAGCCCTGCTTCACAAATATGATTCACTTTATGAAATCGAAACGGATCGGCAGCAACCGAATTATCATGTCGTCATTAAATTTTCGAACAGCGAAGCCAGCCTCAACATTCCTGCCGTGAAAGTCGAAGCAGTGATTGGTCAAATCGCCACTGCTAAAGTGTCATTTGAAGGAGTGGCTAATCTGGCAAAATGTGAAGCAGTCGAATGGATCGATATTTCGAGATACCTCGAGCCCTGTCTCGATGTCAGCCGGGTGTCCACAGAAGTCGATCATGTTTACAGTGGCAATCCGTCGTATCGCGGGAATGGTGTTCTGGTGGGAGTTTTTGATTCCGGGATTGACTGGCGCCATGAAGACTTCATCGATAACCAGGGCAAATCCCGGATTTTATATCTCTGGGACGTGACCGATGACGCAGGTCCGCATCCCGCGGGATTTGATTATGGCAGCGAATACACGCAAGCGCAAATCAACGATGAAATTGATGGAAGTCCTACTGGATTGGTTCGTGAAAAAGATGTGAGTGGTCATGGCACGCATGTCGCTGGCATTGCAGCCGGGGATGGCTCAGCAACCGGAAATGGTTATCCGGCAAAACGCTATATTGGGATGGCGCCCCAGGCAGATATGATTATCGTCAAAGGCGGAGTTGGTGGCTTTTCCACGACGAATCAGATCAATGGCACATCGTACATTATGAAAAAGGCGGAGCAATTGAAACGTCCCGTCGTGATTAATTTTAGTATTGGAGGACAGTACGGCGCACATGACGGGACAGATTTGCACGAACAGGCAATCGATGCTGCGGTGGGGGCTGGAAAGATAATTGTTGTCGCCGCTGCAAACGAGGGAGATTATCCCATCCACGCCAGCGGAAAAGTGAGTAATGGCAGCTCCATCACGACAAGTTTTACTGTGAAAGACGATGCCGAAGACTTCTGGATCGATCTCTGGCATGAGGGCAGCGACCGGATGAGCATTACCATCACCACGCCGGACGGCTTCACTACTCCAGCTAAAATATCGGGCAGCGCTGATGAGGGAGTCACCTGGGATACCAATAGCGGTCGCATCGAGCTCTTTGCCGTATCAAAAAGTCCGAATAACCAGGATTATAATTTTTATTTCGAAGCAAACAACGAGGGCGGCACTGACGTTAAAACTGGCGATTGGAGTTTCACAATTACAGGCGTTCAGGTTACGAATGGTAGATTCGATGCGTGGGCAGAGAAGTCCAGTGTTGAATTGACATCCAATCTGGATTATTCCATGCTGGTTGGAATGCCAGGAACGGCGCGACAGGCGATTACCGTTGCTTCCTATTGCACCAAGAAACAGTGGAAAGCAGAGGATGGCTCGACATATAGTTACAGCAGCAATCCTGCGTTATGGGATATTTCTGCTTTTAGCAGTCCGGGTCCAACAAGAGATGGAAGAGAAAAACCGGAGAT
>JALOPY010000536.1 GCA_025453735.1 bacterium
GCGATTCTGCCCGACCTGATTGACATTGGATTGAATGTGCTGAATCCGGTTCAACCACAGGCGATGGATGTGAAATTATTATCGAAAGAATTTGGGGGCAAAGTTTGTTTCTATGGCGGAGTTGATGTGCAGGGAACGATGATCCATGGCAGCCCGCAAAACGTGAAGGATGAAGTTCATCAACTTATTGATCTGTTTGGGAAATTCAATGGCGGCTACATCGGCGGAACCAGCCATTCCATCATGCCCGAGACGCCACTGGATAATGTGATTGCGTTGTACGAAGTATTTTTGGAACAACTATAAGTGGGTCTAATGAATGTTTTTTCAACGCAGAGGCGCTGAGGACGCTGAGATGCGCAGAGTTTTATTTTTGGCTTCTTATAGTATCTGGATCGTCATTATATCCAACACGATTTTAGGTATCGCTTTTCTCAGCGTCCTTTGCGCCTCTGCGTTAAATAAAAACCTGGATGGTTTCTCCCTTCCCTGAAAATGATCGAGCGGCTGATAGCTAAAGATGTTTGTGAAACTAACATGATTTTTGAACAGGATGAAAGCAATGTATTTATCAGAAAAAATCGAAAACGTTGTGTCAAGAAGTAAATCATTTTATGCCGCCAAAACACCAGGACATTTTTTAATTAATACTATTCTGCCAGTTGAAGTCCCCCCAATTCCGCCATTATATGATTTTAATCTGGATCGACAGTTGACCGAGTGGCTGGATTTCAAGCTGGCGGCAGCGAGACCGATTTGGCACGCGAAAGCAAATCTGGATGATGATACCATCCCCAGCATTTGTCCGCAGTTCGGCATCGCCGAGCATTCTGCCTGGCTGGGCATGGAGGTATTGCTGCAAAAAGACACCTGCCTTTCGATCCCTTCGATCAAATCACTTGAAGACCTGGATCGACTTCAAATCAGTGAAACGGCGCAATGGTTTCAATACATGAAAAAAGGTTACGATTATTTGCGGTCGCAACAGGATGGCTCGTTTGTTCTGTCGATACGGGGAACCATGGCGCCAATGGATTTGGCCAATGAGCTTCGTGGCGATGAATTGTTCATGGATTTTATTCTGCAGCCCGAGTTTATTCATCGGCTGATGAAATTCCTTGTTGACGTAATCGATTGGTACTATCGTCATCTCCAAAAGTGGGCAGATGATATCGACGGCGGCAGCGTTCAATATATTGGTGGTGGCTGGATGGACAAAAATATTATCGGACATCTTTCCAACGACGCGGCATTGCTTTGTTCGCCTGAAATTTACGATGCGTTTGCGTTTCCGTATGAAGTCGAATTGGCAAAAAAATATCGCGGAGTTTTTTATCACGTCCATAATGAGAGGATGCATTTTATTCCCCAATTGGTGCAGCTTCCAGGATTGAAGCTGCTGGAAGTGAGCAACGATCCCAGAACACCAGGCACGTTGGAAGATTTGGATCGAATATTCGCCGCCACTGGCTCAGCCAATCTGATGCTTCATGGCACGAGCGATCAGGTTCGCTCATGTATCGATCAGCTCAAAACGCGGAATGTCTTTTTGCAAGTAACGTGTCAGGATCAGAAAGATGCGGAGGATATTATCGGATTTGTGAGAAAGCATTCGGAGTAAAAGAATTATGTTCCAAATTCAAATTATTAATGACCAAACAAAATCGTTTTAACGGAATGATGGAATGATGGAATGATGGAATGATGGAATAATGGAGTGATGGAGCAGTGGAGCAATGGAGTGCTGAAATTTTGTAGTAATGAAAAGTGGCTTTAATTATAAAAGATACAATACTCCAGAACTCCATTATTCCAGTCCAATCTATACCATCACGTGATGAAATTAAACGAACTAAAAATCGAGATCGAAATATGGAATTTGACCTGATCCATCCAAGAGACCAACTAGCAATGCTGATGCATCGCGTGTATCGCTATGGCATGACCACGACTTCGGGCGGCAATATGTCGATCCGGGATGAGAATGGCGACATCTGGATTACGCCTGCAGGAGTTGATAAAGGCACGTTGCAATGGAATGATATTGTGCTGGTGAAATCCAATGGAGAAGTCGAGGGACGGCATCGTCCCTCATCGGAATTCCCGTTTCATCAAGCGATTTACGAATGTCGTCCTGATCTTCGTGGGATCGTTCATGCGCACCCGTGCGCATTGGTTTCGTTCAGCATCGTTCGAAAAATTCCGCCGACTTCGATTATTCCGCAGGCTCGCGAGATTTGCGGCATGGTTGGCTTTGCTTCGTATGCATTGCCGGGGAGTGATCTTCTCGGCAAAAATATTGCCGAAACTTTCCGGCAAGGCTTCGATTCGATCCTGATGGAAAATCATGGCGTGGTGTGTGGCGGGAAAAATGTGCTGGATGCGTTTCATCGATTCGAGACGCTGGATTTTTGCGCCCGACTGGTTATCAAAGCCTCGATGATTGGCGATTATCGTGAACTCAGCGATGATCAAATGGCGCTGCTCAATCACCAGAAACATTTTCTTCCGGAATTCGATACGAAGCTACGCACTAGCCAGGAGAAGGAACTGCGCAAGCAGATCAAAGAAACAGTTCATCGTGCGTATGATCAGCAACTCATGACCAGTACCGAGGGGGTTGTCTCAGCGCGACTCAATGATGATTCATTTTTAATTACGCCAACAGGAAAAGACCGACGTTTGCTTGATATTTCCGAAATTGTTTTGATCCGAAATCGCCATCGGGAGCAAGGGAAATTGCCCAGTCGTTCGATTTTGTTGCACGATAAAATTTATCATGATCACGCTCATATTCAAGCAATCATATCGGCTCAGGCGCCCAATGCCACTGCCTTTGGTGTCACTGCGACGAATTTCAATACCCGGACGATCCCGGAGAGTTACATTCTTTTGCGGGATATTCCCAAGATTCCTTACGGCGCACAATATCTTGATGAGCAAACGATTTCCCGACGTCTCGACAAGAATACCCCGGTGATTCTCATTGAAAATGACGCAATATTGACAACCGGAAAATCCCTGCTTGAAGCATTCGACCGGCTCGAAGTGGCGGAATTCAGCGCCCGTTCGTTGATCGATGCCAATCTGCTCGGCGGCATGATCGCGATGGATGAAAACCAGACCAGGGAATTGGAAGATAAATTTTTTGGATAATA
>JALOPY010000035.1 GCA_025453735.1 bacterium
TTATTCAATAATTTTAGTCACAACGCCAGCGCCAACGGTACGACCACCTTCACGAATGGCAAAGCGCAAGCCTTCTTCCATCGCAATCGGCGTGATCAATTCAACATCCATATTCACATTATCGCCAGGCATCACCATCTCCACATTCTCAGGTAGATTGATCGACCCCGTCACATCCGTCGTCCGAAAATAAAACTGCGGGCGATAGTTGTTGAAAAACGGCGTATGACGGCCGCCTTCTTCCTTCCCTAATACATAGACTTCGCCTTTGAACTTCGTATGCGGAGTGATCGACCCGGGCGCCGCAATGACCTGACCGCGCTGCAATTCTTCTTTGTCAACGCCGCGCAGCAGAATCCCCACGTTATCGCCAGCCCGTCCTTCATCCAACAGCTTGCGGAACATCTCGACGCCGGTCACCACGGTCTTGCGCTTCGTGCCCAAGCCAATAATCTCGACTTCCTCGCTAACCTTGACAATGCCGCGCTCCACGCGACCCGTGCCAACCGTACCGCGTCCCGTGATCGAAAACACATCCTCCACCGGCATCAAAAACGGCTTGTCAATCGCCCGGGCCGGCATGGGGATATAATCATCGACCGCTTGCATCAAATCCAGGATCGGCTGCGTCTTCGTCGCATCATCCAAATGCTCCAATGCCTGCAAGGCACTGCCCTTCACCACCGGCACTTCATCACCCGGAAATTCATACTGATTCAGCAAATCCCGAATCTCTAATTCCACCAACTCCAATAGCTCCGGATCGTCAACCTGATCCACTTTGTTCATAAATACCACCAGGTACGGCACATTCACCTGACGCGCTAATAGCACGTGCTCACGAGTCTGCGGCATCGGGCCGTCCGACGCACTCACCACTAATATTGCACCGTCCATTTGCGCCGCTCCCGTGATCATGTTCTTGACATAGTCCGCATGTCCGGGACAATCAACATGGGCATAGTGCCGATTCGCTGTCTCATATTCCGCATGGTGAACGTTGATCGTCAAGCCGCGGGCCTTCTCCTCCGGCGCATTGTCGATCTCTTCGTACGACTTGGCTTTCGCTAATCCCTGGCTCGATAATATATTGGTGATCGCCGCCACTAATGTGGTCTTGCCATGATCAACATGCCCGATCGTCCCTATATTCACATGCGGCTTCGTCCGCTGAAATTTTTCTTTTGCCATGATTCTGAACCTCCGTTCTTAATATCATTAAGATTATCGGTGATTTCATTAACTATAGATGTAGCTTCCCGCAAACATACGATTCGTTATTTGCTCTGGAAGTTGTTCATAATGTGCAAACTGCATTGTATGCGAAGCTCGTCCCTGTGTCAATGACCGTAATGTCGTTGTGTAGCCAAACATTTCGCTTAAGGGAACCGATGCTGATACAATTTGTAAATTCTTGCGTTTTGTTATTCCGCTAATTTTTGCCCGTCGGGTATGCAAAAAATTTACTACTTCTCCCACGTATTCATCGGGCGCTGTTACATCGACTTTCATAATTGGTTCTAACAACACAGGACCTGCTTTTTCAGCAGCGCTTCTGAATGAGATGCTGCTGGCAATTTTGAACGCGATCTCTGTGGATTCTTCTTCATCAAACACGCCATCGACCAGATTTACCGTCACATCGATTACCTGGTATCCGAACAAGACTCCGCCTAACATCGCTTCTTTGATCCCGTCAAGGATTGGCTGGATAAATTGTTTTGGAATTTTGTCTGCCGCGGTTCGATTGACAAACTTCAGTCCCTTGCCCATTTCATTGGGTTCGATTTCCAGCACGACAACTGCAAATTGATTTTTACCGGCTACTTGTTTGATAAAGCGCCCTTCTGCCTGGGCGACTTTTGTAATCGATTCTTTGTAAGCGACCTGTGGTTTGCCGATATTCGCTTTGACCCGGAATTCTCGCATCAGCCGATCGACCAAAATTTCCAGGTGAAGCTCGCCCATTCCAGAAATTATTGTTTGTCCTGTTTCAGAATCTACCTTCACTTGAAATGTCGGGTCTTCGTCGGCTAATTTGTCTAGCGAATCTGCCAGTCGTTCCTGGTCAGCTATTGTTTTTGGCTCGATTGCGATTGCGACCACTGGTTCGGGAAAGTCCATGCTTTCCAGCACGATTGGATGCTTATCGACGCATATCGTATGCCCCGTTTTGGTGGCTCTAAAACCTGCTACTGCGACAATTTCGCCACAATGAACTTCTTTCAGTTCTTCTCGTTTGTTTGATGACATTTGCAAAATTTTGGCTAACCGCTCATGCTTGCCAGTGTTAGCATTAAAAATACTCTGCCCCAGCTTTGCCATTCCTGAATAGACTCGAATGTATGTTACTCTTCCCACAAAAGGGTCTGCGGCTACCTTGAAAGCAAGGGCACAAAAATTTTCATCATCCGATGCTTCTCGGATTTCCTCTCTGCCTGTTTTCGGATTTATTCCTTTCACAGGAGGTGTGTCGAGAGGTGAAGGCAGATAGTCAACTATGGCATCAAGTAAGGGTTGCACACCTTTGTTTTTAAAAGCAGAACCGCCGAGTACCGGTATCAGCTTCACGCCAAGGGTCGCTTTTCGTAACGCTGCTTTTATCTCAGATTCCTCGATAGGTTGAGATTCGAGATATTTTTCAAGGATCGTATCATCAACCTCGGATAATTTTTCAAGCATCTGATTTCGATAGCTGCTTGCCTGGGCAACCCGCTCCGCCGACAACTCCAGTTCTTCAATCCTGGCGCCCAAGGAGGACTCATCAAACACTAAATATTTCATTTTGATCAAATCAATGACGCCAGAAAAAACATCTCCTTCCCCAACGGGAATTTGAAGCACAATCGGTTGCGCGGCTAAATGGCTTTTCATCATTGCGACGACATTAAAAAAGTCCGCTCCGATTCGATCAAGTTTATTTACGAACGCAATTCTCGGTATTTTATAACGATCCGCCTGCCGCCAAACCGTCTCAGATTGTGGTTCAACTCCACCGACCCCACAAAAAATTGCAACTGCTCCGTCCAACACCCGCAATGAACGTTCAACTTCAACGGTAAAATCTACATGCCCTGGCGTATCAATAATGTTTATCTGTTTGGATTTCCAGAAACAGCTTATTGCTGCTGATGTAATGGTAATGCCCCGTTCTTTTTCCTGAACCATCCAATCCATCGTCGCGGTTCCATCGTCAACCTCGCCGATGCGGTGAACTTTGCCCGTGTAATAAAGGATCCGTTCTGTTGTCGTCGTCTTGCCCGCATCAATATGGGCCATGATTCCGATGTTTCTAATTTTTTGGAGGTCTCTGCTCCCAGACATAAAAAACTCCACTGAACATATTTAGAGAGTATTACTATCGTGAAACTTTCCTCTCTAAAGTGGTGGAGAAGATCAATTTCTGATGTTATAAGATTATTTCGGTAATCTTAATACTCGCCAGTTCAATAAACTTGCTCTTGTTACCATCTAAAATGGGCAAATGCTTTATTTGCTTCTGCCATTTTATGGGTATCTTCACGTTTTTTTATTGATGAGCCCTCGTTATTGGAAGCCGCAATGAATTCGGATGCTAATTTATCGGCCATTGTTTTTTCATTTCTTGACTTGGCAAAACCGATAATCCAACGACTTGCCAACGCCTGACGGCGATTCTCTCGCACTTCGACAGGAACCTGATAAGTTGCTCCACCAACTCGACGCGATCGAACTTCAATTACAGGTTTAACATTATCGAGAGCTTTGTAGAACAGCTCCAATCCGTTTTTGCCTGTTCGAGCTTCTATCTTCTCCAACGCAGAATATAAAGTTTGTTCTGCAATACTCTTTTTGCCCTTTCGCATGAGGTTGTTTATAAATTTAGTAACAACCACACTGTTGAATTTGGGGTCAGGTAATACTTCTCTCGCTACAACGCGCTTTCGTCTTGGCATAGTAAGTTTCTATTTCAATCTATGTTAAAAGTAAGTTAGCTTTTTTTCTTTTTAGTACCGTATTTTGATCTGCTCTGGGATCGGTCTTGAACACCCGCCGTGTCTAAAACGCCACGTATAATATGATACCGAACACCTGGCAAATCTTTCACACGTCCACCTCGAATCATTACAATCGAGTGCTCCTGCAAATTGTGACCCTCACCTGGAATGTAAGCAGTCACTTCAAAACCATTGGTCAAACGCACTCGAGCTACTTTTCTCAAAGCTGAGTTTGGTTTCTTCGGCGTTGTTGTATAAACTCGGGTACAAACGCCTCGTCGTTGCGGCGAACCAGCCAAAGCAGGCGCTGATGTCTTTCTTGTTGCTTTCTTTCTTCCGATTCTGACTAATTGATTTATCGTTGGCAAAGTTTAGCTCCATTTTTTAAAGTGCCAAATATAACTAATAAATTATAAAATAGCAATAATTTTTTTATATTTTTTTCAGCAATAATAATCCAGGTGCCCAGCCTAAGCTTCAGTAATTTCTTCTTTGACAGTTACTTTGTCTTCAATATTATATTCCTCGGACTCAGGCTCACCAGTTGGACTATATACCTTTACTTTTCTATACCTGGTTAATCCAGTGCCGGCTGGGATCAGGTTTCCCATCACAACATTTTCTTTTAAGCCGCGCAGGTAATCTATCTTTCCTTCGATAGACGCATCAGTTAAGACACGCGTCGTTTCCTGGAATGAAGCAGCAGAGATAAAGCTTTCAGTTGTTAAGGAAGCTTTTGTAATACCGAGCAGCAATGGCTGAAATGTTGCCGGACGAGCCGGTCTTGATTTCGCGATTGTCTTCTTTGCTTTTGCAACTTTTTGGTTGCTTCGCTCAAATTCAATCCGACTTACTAAATCGTTGACATTAAGCTGTGTGTCACCAGGTTCAGTGATGACGACATTATTTCGAGTTTTATTATTTTCATCCTGAAATGTCAAACGATCAACCTGGTCGCCAGGCAAATAGATTGTATCGCCTGGATCTTCAATTTTCACCTTTTGAAGCATCTGGCGAACGATAACTTCGATGTGCTTGTCATTAATCCGAACACCTTGCAATCGATACACTTCCTGGATTTCATTCACAAGGTATTCCTGGACTCGGTTTGCGCCCATGATATTCAGAATATCATGTGGAGCAATGGAACCTTCGCACAACTTTTCACCAGCTTCGACGATGTCATTATCATGGACTAAAATATGCTTTCCATAGGGAATTTGATATGCTTTTTCTTCCTGTCCATCTCGTGATGTTACCGTAATTTTTCGAATGCCTCGCTTGATTTCACCAAATTTGACTCGACCATCAATTTCACTCACAATGGCAGGATCTTTGGGGCGACGGGCTTCAAATAGCTCAGCAACCCGAGGAAGCCCTCCTGTGATATCCCTTGTTTTCGAGATTTCACGAGGAATCTTAACCAGTGAATCACCAGCGTTAATAAGATCACCATCTTTGACCTGAACTGATGATCGCGTAGGAAGAATATAAGAACTAAGCTCGACTCGATTTTCATCGACAACTTTAATTTGGGGACTCAGACTTCGATTCCTTGATTCAATGATCACCCGCTGGCGCAGCCCGGTAGCTTCATCAGCTTCTTCACGATAGGTGACATTTTCGATGATATCGACAAACTCGACTCTTCCCGAATGAATTGCTAAAATACCGGTTACATAAGGATCCCATCGGAACAACACTTGATTTTTCTTGACATGATCATCCTGGTTGACCAATATCTGAGCGCCATACGGCACAACATAGACTGAGAGCGTACGATTGTCTTCATCGATGAGCTTGATTTTACCATTGCGAGCGATAGCGATATTTAATCCATCGTTGCGACCGACGTATTTCAAATTATCATATTGAACATAACCGTCCTGTTTCGCAGTGACCTGGGATTGTGCTGCGATTCGCGCTGCGGTACCACCGATATGGAAGGTTCGTAATGTCAATTGAGTGCCAGGCTCGCCAATCGATTGGGCTGCCATAACGCCGACAGCTTCACCGCTCTGAACCACGTTGCCGGTTGCTAAATTTCTGCCGTAACACGCGCCGCAGACACCGCGTTTTGATTCGCAGGTAAGAACCGATCGAATATTAACATTTTCAATGCCTGCGTTGTAAATCTCATCAGCGGTTTTTTCGTCAATCAGCTTCCCTGCTTCAATGAGCACATTACCCTTATCATCGAATACATCTTCGGCTGCAACTCGACCGAGAATACGATCTCGCAGCGGTTCGATCACCTCTTCGCCTTCTTTCAGATCTCCGATGCGCAATCCTAAAATCGTGCCGCAATCGCGTTCCGTGATGATGACATCTTGCGCCACATCGACCAGACGCCGCGTCAGGTAGCCGGCATCGGCTGTTTTTAAAGCCGTATCAGCCAATCCTTTGCGGGCACCATGGGTGGAAATGAAATACTCCAGCACGGTCAAGCCTTCTTTAAAATTCGACATGATCGGGTTTTCAATAATTTCGCCCATCTCGCCCGTCATTTTCTTTTGCGGTTTTGCCATCAATCCTCTCATGGCGGCTAACTGGCGAACTTGCTCACGCGATCCTCGCGCGCCGGAATCTGCCATCATAAAGATTGGATTAAAACCGCTCTGGGATTTCTTGAGTTTCTCCCACATGGTTTCGGCGACATCGCTGGTGGTATGCGTCCAGATGTCGATTATTTTATTATATCGCTCACCATCCGTGATGATTTGATTTTCATACTGCTGGGTTATTTTTTCAACTTCAGCGATTGATTTATGCAATATATCGGGTTTTTCTTCTGGCGTCATCACATCGTCCATTCCAATGGTAATGCCACCCTTCATTGCATAGTAAAAGCCCATTTCTTTAATTCTATCTAAAAAGACCGCGGTTTTATAGTTACCCAATCGATTATAAATATTAGCAATAATTTCTTCGGTTCTTTTCTTGGTCAAGAGCTCATTAATATAGCCAATGCCTTCCGGGATGATCTGGTTAAAGATCACTCTTCCGCAGGTTGTTTCAATCAATTTTCCATCAACACGAACCTTGATTTTCGTGTGGAGTCCAATTGCATTGTTTTCATAAGCAATCAGCACTTCTGTTCGCGAAGAAAAAGTTTTTCCTTCTCCGGGATCCCCAGACTTGGTTTTTGTCAAATAATAACATCCTAATACGATATCCTGACTGGGTATCGATACCGGCCGACCATGCGCGGGCGAAAGAATATTGTGTGTCGAGAGCATTAATATTTTGGTTTCGACCTGCGCATAAAATGATAACGGAATATGCACTGCCATTTGATCGCCATCAAAGTCGGCATTGAAAGCAGAACAAACCAGAGGATGCACTTGAATTGCCTTGCCTTCGATCAGAATCGGTTGGAATGCTTGAATTCCCAGTCGATGCAACGTTGGCGCACGGTTTAGCAAAATGGGATGATCTTCGATAATTTCCTCTAAGATTTCCCAGACTTCATTGCCACGCTTTTCCACCATCTTTTTGGCGCTTTTCACAGTTTTCACCATGCCGCGCTCAACCAGCTTGCGGATCACAAAGGGCTTGAATAATTCCAGCGCCATTTCTTTGGGCAATCCGCATTCGTGCATTTTCAATTCGGGACCGACGACAATGACCGATCGGCCGGAATAATCAATTCGCTTTCCTAACAGGTTCTGTCGAAATCGTCCTTGTTTTCCTCGCAGCATATCAGAAAGCGATTTTAATGCCCGGTTGCCATCAGATCGAACCGCAGCCGATTTCCTGCCATTATCAAACAATGAATCAACTGCTTCTTGCAGCATTCGTTTTTCATTACGCAGAATGACCTCTGGCGCTTTGATCTCCAACAATTTTTTCAGTCGATTATTTCGAATAATAACTCGTCGATAGAGATCATTCAAATCAGAAGTCGCAAATCGTCCTCCCTCCAGAGGAACGAGCGGACGCAGCTCTGGCGGAATGACCGGGATAACCGTCATAACCATCCAGTCCGGTTTATTTTCTTTGTGAAACCGGCTGCGCTTGAAAGCTTCTATCACTTTTAATCGCTTCAAAGCATCTGTTTTTCGCTGAATCGAAGAATCGACTTGAATTTGATTGCGTAAGTCATCGGATAATTTTTCAATATCGATGCGTCGCAATAACTCTAAAACAGCTTCACCCCCAATTTTAACGACAAATCTTTCGCTTTCATTTTCGGTATCTTCAGTAACTTCCGGGAATTCGCTGATAATCCGAAAATATTCATCTTCAGTGATTAATTCTTTGGTTTTCAAACCGCTTTTGCCGGGCTGTATCACGACATACGATTCATAATAGATCACTTTTTCCAATTCTGTCATGCTCATGCCCAGGATATAACCGATCTTGGATGGCAACGATTTCCAATACCAAATATGAACAACTGGCACAGCAAGCGTAATGTGTCCCATCCGTTCACGTCGCACACTTTTCATGGTGACTTCGACGCCGCACCGATCACAGATAATTCCTTTATAACGAATTCGCTTATACTTTCCACAATGGCATTCCCAGTCGCGCACCGGTCCGAAGATCTTTTCGCAGAACAGCCCATCTTTCTCCGGTTTGAATGATCTGTAATTGATTGTTTCGGGCTTTGTGACCTCTCCATGGGAACGCTCCAGAATTTTATCTGGGGACGAAAGGTTAATGGATATTGCTGAAAAATTTGTTCTACCCGAAATTTCTTGTCGTGTTGATATCATCAAGGGAATACCTCCCCAATACAAATAATTTGTGTGTCTGGGAATTTCTTTAGTTAATACTTACTATCTTTTATATCTAAGAGCTCAACATCTAATCCCAAGCCCATTAGCTCGCGAATTAGTACGTTAAACGATTCTGGCAAACCAGGTTCTGGCAGCGTATCGCCTTTTACAATAGCCTCGTAAACTTTCGATCGACCTTTCACATCATCTGATTTCACCGTTAGAATCTCTTGCAAGGTGTGAGCTGCGCCATACGCTTCCAGCGCCCAAACTTCCATTTCACCGAATCGTTGTCCACCGAATTGGGCTTTTCCACCAAGAGGCTGTTGTGTAATCAAAGAGTATGGCCCAATTGAACGGGCGTGAATTTTGTCTTCAACAAGATGCGACAGCTTCATTATATAAATGTATCCAACTGTCACTTCTGAATCGAATGGCTGTCCGGTATGACCATCGTATAGGATGCTTTTGCCATTTGTTGCCAGACCGGCTTTTTTCATTTCTTCATAAATTTCTTCAAGCTCTGCCCCATCAAAAACTGGCGAGGCATACGTCGTGTTTAGTTTTTTCGCTGCCCAGCCCAAATTCGTTTCCATAATTTGTCCCAGGTTCATTCGGGACGGCACACCCAGCGGATTTAATACGACATCGACGGGCGTTCCATCGGGCAGAAATGGCATATCTTCCATCGGGACGATCTTGGCAACAACACCTTTATTTCCATGACGTCCTGCCATTTTATCGCCGACCATTAATTTTCGCTTTTTCGCGACATAGACCTTTGCCAGTTGAACAATCCCTGGCGGCAATTCATCACCAACCGTTATTTTGAACTTTCGCAATTCATATTCTTCTTCTAATGACGCATATTTTTCATAATATTTTTCTAATATTTCTGCGATAAGCTTATTGCGTTCGTCATCTTCAACAAGTGGCAGCGTCAAATCAATTTTATCAAAATCGATTTCTTCCAGCGCTTCTTTTTTCAACACTGCTTTGGCTCGAATAACGACTTTTCCCGTCTCGATATCTCGAATGCCCGCCGAGCTTTGTCCGCTCAACACGTGGATCAATTTTCGATCGCGCATTTTGCGCACTCGTTTGCGATCGGCAACCAGCCATTGATCGAGTTCTTCCTGTTTCTTTTTATCCTGGCGTTTGGTCTTGGCATCTCGTTTCTTTCTGGAAAACAGCTTGGTATCGATCACAATCCCTTTCAAACCTGTCGTTGCCTTGAGCGAGGCATCTTTGACGTCACCAGCTTTTTCGCCAAAGATCGCTTTTAATAATTTCTCTTCGGGAGTGGGATCGGTCTCTCCTTTTGGAGTGACTTTGCCGACGAGAATATCACCTTCTCTAACCTCGGCGCCAGTTCGAATAATTCCATTTTCATCTAAATCTTTGGTCGCGTCCTCGCTGATGTTGGGGATTTCTCGCGTCAATTCTTCTTCCCCGCGCTTGGTATCTCGAACTTGCAACTCAAATTGTTCGATGTGGATGGATGTAAAAATATCGTCCCGAACGACACGTTCGGAAATCACAATAGCGTCTTCAAAGTTATATCCGCGCCAGGGCATGAAAGCGACCAGTACATTCTTGCCTAAAGCGAGCTCGCCACCTTGCGTTCCACAACCATCTGCCAGCACATCGCCAGCATTTACTTTATCTCCAACGTTGACACAGGGAATTTGGTTGGTGCAGGTGTCCTGATTTGTCCGCATAAACTTATCGATTGGATAAACATCGATCTCATCACGGTCAAAATCAAGCAGTGACTCGCGTTTAATTTCATCAGTCTCATCTTCCACGCATCGAACCACGATTTCGGTTGCTGATACGTGCTCAACAATGCCATCTCGCTCGCTGACGACTAAAGCCCTGGAATCTCGTGCAACTTTTCCCTCAATTCCTGTGCCGACAAGTGGCGCTTCAGGTTGAAGCAATGGGACCGATTGACGCTGCATGTTTGATCCCATCAACGCTCTATTGGCATCATCATGCTCCAGGAACGGGATCAAAGACGCGGCAGCGGAAACCATCTGGGTTTCGTACTTGCACCCTTTCGTTGACAAATTTGCCATCGTCTGATAGTGGGGAATTTGCTTGAGCAACATAGAGATTTTCTTCATCATCAGCGGAGAGAAAATCGATATCTTTGGTGACCTTGCCATTCACAACTTTTCGATAGGGAGTTTCGATGAATCCCAATTTATTGATACGAGCAAATGTTGTGAGCGATGAGATTAATCCAATATTGGGTCCTTCTGGAGTTTCGATGGGACATAATCGCCCGTAATGGGTATAATGAACATCTCGCACTTCAAAGCCAGCTCGCTCTCGGGTCAATCCTCCCGGACCAAGTGCAGATAGACGCCGTTTATGGGTCATTTCTGCCAGCGGATTGGTTTGATCCATGAATTGGGATAACTGACTGGTGCCAAAAAAAGTATTGATTACGGATAGAATGGTGCGTGCGTTGATTAAATCCTGGGGGGTTAAATTTTCATTTTCCCTGAGATTCATTCGCTCTTTTACGGTTCTCGCCATTCGTGATAAACCAACGCTCATCTGGGCAGCCAACTGCTCACCGACGGTTCTGATTCTTCGGTTTCCCAGATGATCAATATCGTCAGCCGAACGCTTGCCATTTCTGAGGTCCAGCAGGTATCGAATAATGGAAACGATATCCTCCTTAGTAAGAACGGTCAAATCTTCAGCAATAGCAATCGCCAGTTTCTTATTGAGCCGATACCGCCCCACATCACCCAAATCGTACCGTTTTGGATTGAAGAACAGCCTGTCCACCAGACTGCGCGCCGTTTCGATATCCGGGGGATCACCAGATCGCAACTGTCGATAAATAATTTCTAACGCTTCTTTTTCAGACTTAGCCGGATCTTTCCGCAGCGTATTGTTTATAACGTCAGGACTGACTGATGTTGTTTTTTTCAAAAATTTAATTGTTTTATTCGAAGTCCCTCGAATCCGCTCCAAAGTTTCAAGCGTCAGGGCAGAATCCCTTTCAACCAGGATTTCTCCGGTCTCGAAATCGATGACATCGAAAATAACGATTTGATCGATATATTCTTCTATTACAGGATCAGTGACTCCCACTTCTTCGATCAGGTCAAATAACTCCAGCAGTTGTTGGTCCGAAGAATAGCCAAGTGAACGCAATAACGTTGTCACCGGAAATTTCTTCCGCCGGTCGATGTAAACATACATCACATCATTGATGTCTGTTAAAAACTCTAACCATGATCCACGAAGTGGGATAATCCGCGCTGAATAGATTTTTGTCCCGTTGGGATGCTTCATTTCGTCAAAAAACACACCGGGAGACCGATGCAATTGACTGACGATGATCCGCTCAGCGCCATTGATAATAAAAGTGCCGCGATTTGTCATGATCGGAATATTGCCGAGGTAAACAACCTGCTCTATCGTATCGCTGATCTCTTCGCCACCACTCTCTGCCTCTTTCACGGATAGACGCAGCCTGGCTTTGAGGGGTACGGAATATGTTCCACCTCTTTCCTGGCATTCTTTCACCGTATATTTTGGTTTTTCGAGGTAGTAAGAAACATATTCGAGAATAAAATTTTCTCGACTATCCACGATTGGAAATATGTTGGTAAAAACTGCCTCGAGTCCTTTATTTTCTCGTTGTTCGGGATCGCCATTGGGCTGCAAAAATTCTTCAAAAGATTCCAACTGAATATTCAGCAGATCTGGAAGTTCAGCAGCCGACGCGATTTTTGAAAACGATTTTCTCTGTACCTTGGGAACTGGCATGAAGAGCTATACCTCTTTATTATCAATTATCGAAACGAATTAAAAAAATAATCTCCGAAACTGGTTTTTGACTCCTAAATCAAAATAGTCGTTTCGAAGCATTTCTTTGTTGCAACAAGATAAGAAATCAGATCTTACTTGATTTCGATTGTTGCGCCGACTTCTTCAAACTTCTTCTTTATTGATTCTGCCTCATCTTTTGATACTGCTTCTTTGACTGGCTTGGGGGCAGAGTCAACAAGATCTTTAGCTTCTTTCAGTCCTAAAGATGTAAGCTCCCGGACAACTTTAATGACCTGGATTTTCTTTTCACCCACGACTGAAAGAACCACATCAAATTCAGTTTGTTCTTCCTTTGGTGCTTCGGCAGCAGCCGGTGCGCCGCCAACAGCTGCAGGCGCCATTATAGCAGCTTGAGCTGATACTCCAAATTTATCTTCTAACGCTTTGATAAGCTCGACCAATTCTAAAACAGATAATTTTTCAATGGTCTCTACAATCTTGCCTACTCCATTTCCACTATCTTTTGCGGCAGTTTTTTTGGCGGAAGACTTTTTTTGTGGAGTTTCTTCTACGACAGCTTCTTTTTCTACTGTAGCTTTGCTATCCTGTGATTCGGACATTGGATTTCCTCCGTAATAAATTTAACCTTAAACAATTACAACTATCAGCTTTCACGTTGTTTCTTAATTTCACTTAATACGATTACCATTGACGTTACCAGGCTATTTAGCACTCCAACAATATTTCTAAGGGGAGCACCAATCATTCCCAGTGTTTGTGCTACAATCTGATCCTTCGACGGCAACTTGGCAATTTCTACAACACGATCTTTATCATAAATTTGACCATCCAGAACAAAAGCTTTTAGCTTGAGTTTTTCATGCTTCTTTTGATAATCAGCAAGTATCTTCGCTGCTGCGATTGGATCAGCAAGACAAAAAGCCATCGCAGTCGGACCTGAGAGATGCTCATTCAAGCTTCCCAGTCCCAGCTTATCTGTAGTACGCTTTGCCAGTGTATTTTTTACGACTTTAAACTCAATGGATTCTCGTCGAAGTAGATTTCTCAAATCGTTTATTTCTTCAACATTTAAACCCATGAAATCGGCCAAATACACGCCTTTTGCAGCCGAAAGTTTCTCTTCGATTGAATTGACTAATTTCTCTTTCCGTGGAGTTGCCATCGAACTTATTCCTCAATCATAATTCTGTTCAATTATTTCAGTTCTTCAATTAGAGCCGCTCGATTCAGTTTAATGCCAGGTCCCATCGTCGTTGAAACGGTGACGGAACGAAGATAGATACCTTTTGCAGAAGTTGGTTTCAAACGTAACACCGTTTCAATAAATGCTTTGACATTCTCTTTTATCTTAGAAATTTCGAAGGAGGTCTTTCCAACTGCTGCATGGAGATTGCCATTGCGATCGACCCGGAAATCGATCTTTCCAGCCTTAACTTCTTTGATGGCTTGTCCAACCTCAAATGTGACCGTGCCACTCTTGGGGTTTGGCATCATGCCCTTGGGACCTAAAACTTTGCCCAGTTTACCCACGCTACTCATCACATCAGGAGTAGCGATTATTACATCACAATCCAGCCAGCCTTGCTGCAATTTTTCAAGATAATCGTCTAATCCAACATGATCAGCGCCCGCATCCTGGGCTTCCTTTTCTTTTGTTCCCTTAGTTAAAACCAAAACACGGACTGTTTTTCCGGTTCCATTGGGCAAAGCAACGGTTCCACGAACCATTTGATCCGCATGTCGAGGATCGACTCCTAACCGCATTGCGACTTCAACTGATTCATCAAATTTCGTTTTAGGCATTTCTTTTATTAATGTAATCGCTTCATCTAGAAGATATTCTTTGCCTTTTTCAATTTTAGATGAACTTTGATCATATCGTTTACTTCGTTTCATTTTCTCTCCAACAAAACAGTCGAATTAAATTTCACTAGCCTTCTATTGTGATGCCCATGCTTCGTGCAGTGCCTTCAATCATTTTCACGGCGCTTTCGATTGAAAAAGCATTGAGGTCTTTCATTTTCATTTCTGCAATCTCGCGCACCTGGGTGCTGGTAACTTTGCCCACTTTTTGCCGATTGGGCTCGCCTGAGCCTTTATCTAATCCGGCTGCTTTCTTGAGCAAATCCGAAGCTGGCGGAGTTTTCGTCACAAAACTAAAGGAACGATCTGAAAAGACCGTAATGATAACAGGAATAATCAAGCCTTTCTGATCCTGGGTTCTTGCATTATAGGCTTTACAGAATTCCATGATATTTACACCGTGCTGACCCAAAGCTGGTCCTACCGGCGGAGATGGGTTTGCGCTACCAGCGGGTATCTGCAGTTTAATTGTACCGATAACTTTCTTAGCCATGTATTTTTACTTCTCCAATTCTACCTGTAAAAAATCAAGCTCAACTGGTGTTGATCGACCGAATATGCTTACCATTACTTTTAATTTGCTTTTTTCTTCATTGACCTCTTTTACGACACCTGTAAAATCAGTAAACGGACCATCGATGACTTTGATCGGATCACCCACGCGATATGGAACAGCCATGAGCTCCCTGTTTTTTGCTTCATCGACTCGTCCCAAAATTCGCTTCACTTCATCGGGACGCAATGGCTGCGGCTTATTTTTTGATCCGACAAAATGAGTCACACCCGGTGTATTGCTGATTAAATGCAAAGTGTCTTTATCCATCGCCATTTCGATCAAGATATAGCCAGGGAAAAAGATTTTATTTTTCACCTTCTTTTTTCCATCTTTCATTTCAGTCACATCTTCTGATGGAACAAGAATGGTTGTCACTCTCTCTCCCAATCCTAATCGGCTTACTTCATTATCGATATAAGCTTTTACTTTGCTTTCATGCCCAGATAAGACATGCAATACATACCATTTTTTTTCTTGATCTTCCAATAGCCTCTCAATACACGATTAACATAACGTCTAATAAATTAAATTTAGCAGTCCCTCAAGAACCTTATCCGTTAAAAAAATGAATACCGAGAGTATCATTGTGATTACAATCACGATAACTGTGGTACCCTTTAGCTCTTTACGGGTCGGCCAACTTACTTTCGACATCTCGACTCTAACGTCTTGCAAGAATCTAGTAATTTTCTCAATCATCTCGAAATCCTGAGTTATGCTCTTTTACTGTGAAAAAAATTCGCAGGCCAGGAGGGATTCGAACCCCCAGCACCCGGTTTTGGAGACCGGTGCTCTAGCCGTTAGAGCTACTGGCCTAGCTCATTTATCTTGTTTCTTTGTGCGTCGTATGTTTGTTGCAGAAACGACAGTATTTTTTAAACTCTACACGCCCCGTATGCTTTTTTTTATTTTTCGTGGTTGTGTAGTTACGTCGTTTGCAATCAGAACATTCTAAGGTCACTAAGTCTCTCATTTTTTTTACCTATTCTCACATCGATAAGATTTCAAAACTCATCTTATTCAATAATTTTAGTCACAACGCCAGCGCCAACGGTACGACCACCTTCACGAATGGCAAAGCGCAAGCCTTCTTCCATCGCAATCGGCGTGATCAA
>JALOPY010000537.1 GCA_025453735.1 bacterium
GTATTTGAATTTGGCAAAGATTTTCGCAATGAAGGCATCGATCGATTTCATAATCCTGAATTCACTATGCTGGAGCTTTACGTGGCGTATCAGGATTATCAATTCATGATGGAACTCGTCGAATCCATGCTAAGTTTTACAGTAAACGAAGTGCTTGGCGCTGCGAAAGTTAGCTACCAGGGCAAAGAGATCGACTTCGCGCCACCCTGGCAGCGCCGCAAAATGGGCGACTTACTCAAGGAATTTACCGGGCACGACATCATCGGCAAGAGCAAGAATGAATTGCTTGATATAGCGAAAAAATTGAACATTCCGATTGAAAAGGGTGCTGACGTTGGCAAGATCATCGATGAAATTTTCAGTGAAAAAGTCGAGCCAAATTTGATTCAACCGACATTCGTGATGGACTATCCCATCGAGCTTTCGCCGTTAGCTAAGAAGCATCGCTCCGAAAAAGGGCTGGTGGAGCGGTTTGAAGGTTATGTCGCAGGAAAGGAAATTTGCAATGCGTTTTCCGAGTTGAACGATCCCATCGATCAACGGGAACGGTTCGAGCAGCAGTTGGAATACGCCCGTGCTGGCGACGAGGAAGCCCATACGATGGACGAGGATTACATTCGCGCGCTGGAATATGGAATGCCGCCGACCGCGGGCTTGGGTGTTGGGATCGATAGAATCGTGATGCTACTGACAGATTCACCATCGATTCGCGATGTGATCTTTTTCCCGCACATGCGACCGGAAAAATAACGTAAAAGTCTAGATCAATTTTGATGAAATAAAAATTATGTCTTATGAATTATTTATCGCAAAAAAATATTTTCGTTCCAAACGACGCACTGGCTTCATCTCGCTGATCAATTATTTTTCAATCGCTGGCGTCACGATTGGCGTGGCAGCGTTGATCATCGTTCTGTCGGTCATGAATGGATTTGAAACTGAAGTGCGTTCCCGAATTATTGGCTTTGACGCGCACATTCGATTCCGCAGCTTCCATGACCGGGGCATCGACAATTATGCGGCAACGATCAGTCAATTGAAAGAATACGAACACGTGGTCGCGCTATCGCCCTACACCCAGGACAAAAGTGTGGTGATGAGCGGCGATAACCGGGATTTCATTTTTATCAAAGGCGTCGATCAAAAGACAGCAGCCGATGTTTCCGATATCGAGAACAGCATCGTTTGGGGAGAATTGAATCTCGATAGCGTTCGGGCAGAGGGTGAAAAAACGTTGCCTGGTATTGTGCTGGGAAAAAATTTAGCGCTGCGCCTCGATGTCAATTTGCAAGATAAAGTTTTTCTTGTCAGTTTTGCAAACATCAAGAATTTTTTCATGCCAGAATTTCCTCTGATCAAAGCATTTCGAGTAGCAGGTCTGTTTGAAACCGGGTTGTATGAATACGACAGCAATTTTGGCTACATCTCCATCGAATCCGCGCAAAGCCTGTTCCGATTAGGCACGAAAGTTTCAGGCATCGAAATCATGCTGGATCAGATGGATCGGGAACTGGTGACCCAGGTCGCCAGGAAAATAAGCGATACCTTTGGCTACCCCTTTACGGCTGAAACCTGGTACGAGCGCAACCAGACACTGTTCTCCTGGATGCAGATCGAAAAATGGGCGGCGTTTATCGTCCTGAGTTTAATCATCATGGTCGCGGCGTTCAATATCATCAGCACCCTGATCATGGTCGTCATGGAAAAAAAGAAAGAGATCGGCATTTTAAAATCACTTGGATCGACCTCGCGATCCATCATGAAAATATTTGTGTTTCAGGGTGTTATTTCTGGTTTGATTGGCACGATTACGGGATGCCTGATTGGCTATGTGCTGTGCTGGTCCCAATTGCAATATCGCTGGTTTTCTTTACCCTCAGATATTTATTTTATCAATGCCCTGCCAGTAGAAATGAAAATTTTAGATTTTGTATTGATCGGAACTGCCGGCATCCTGCTGTGTTTCTTTGCAACGCTCTATCCATCATGGAAAGCGGCAAAGCTGGATCCGGTGCAAGCCATTCGCTATGAGTAAACAATTATGGGATATAACTCGATTTTATTAACGGATAATATTTATAAAAGCTATATGATGGATAGCCGGTCTATCGAGGTCCTCAAAGGGATCGATCTGGAAATATCCGAAGGGGAGATCGTTGCGGTGATGGGACCTTCAGGAGTGGGAAAAAGCACGCTGCTCCATATTTTAGGCGCGCTGGATCGACCCTCAAGCGGCAGCGTCATCATCGATGGCACCGACATTTTTGATTATGATGACGCGAAACTGGCGCAATTCCGCAACCAAACCGTTGGATTCGTTTTCCAATTCCATCATCTCTTGCCGGAATTTTCTGCGCTCGAAAACGTTATCCTGCCCGGCATGATTTCCAATAAGAATAAGCGCGAAATTCGGGAACGCGCGATCGACTTATTGACCGATGTTGGCCTGGCAGAGCGTCTCGATCATCGCCCCAATGAACTTTCCGGCGGCGAGCAACAGCGCGTTGCCGTGGCACGGGCATTGATGAATTCACCGCGTTTGCTGCTTGCAGATGAGCCATCCGGAAATCTCGATCGGCAATCGGCCGAAGCGCTGCATCAATTATTCTGGGACCTCAACAAAAAAACGCACCAGACCCTGGTGATCGTCACCCATAATCTCGAGCTGGCAAACATGGCGGATCGAATCATCGAGCTGTTTGACGGGCGTGTTCGGTTTAACAAATTGAAGGGTAATTAATCATGATGTGTGAGATTTGTGGAGTTCGCAAAGCCTCCATTAAATTTACACAAATCGCGAATGCGAAAAAGAAAGAGTTGCACCTCTGCAAAGTGTGCGCGGAAGAGAAAGGCTATACCGATCCATTGTCCAGTTTCCCGAAACTACTGGGCGATTTGATTTTGGGAATTGTTGCGGCGTTGCCTTCGGCCAAGCGTGAAAAAATTGATCTGAATTGCAGTGAATGTCAATTATCCTGGAATGAATTTCAAGATACAGGGTTGTTTGGCTGCGGCGCTTGCTACGAAAGTTTTGCTGAACAGCTTCAGCCATTGCTGAGGCGATTGCATGGAAGCAACACGCATATCGGCAATCGTCCTCCGGACAAACGGATCGATGGAACGAAAAATGAAATCAAGCGACTGAAAAGTGAG
>JALOPY010000538.1 GCA_025453735.1 bacterium
TGCTGAATTCATCGAGCAGGCTCACATGCGCGAGCAGTTGTTTAGCGATTACCAGAAGCTGCGCCAGGAAGTTACTGATCGCTACTCCCTTCACGGGATTCTGGGCAATAGTCCTGCTATGAACGAAGTCTTTAGCCTCCTCGACCGGGTTATCCCGACCGAAGGACGGGTATTGCTCCAGGGAGAAAGTGGCACTGGCAAAGAGCGTATCGCCAGGGTTATCCATTATGAAGGACCCCGAAAAAATCGCCCGTTCATTGCGGTTGATTGTGGCGCAATGCCATCGAATCTATTGGAAAGCGAGCTATTTGGTCATGTCAAAGGTTCTTTTACCGGGGCGGATCGCGATCGTCGTGGCTTGTTCGAGGAAGCCAACGGCGGCACCCTGTTCCTCGATGAGATCGCTAATACTTCATTGGAGACCCAGTCCAAGCTGTTGCGGGTGTTGCAGGAAGGAGAAATCCGTCCCATCGGCTGCAACCAATCCCGCAAAGTGGACGTCCGCATCATTACTGCCGCATCCAGTGATTTAGATCAAAAAATCAAGACTGGCGGATTCCGGTCGGATCTGTTTTTCAGACTCAATGTCGTTCCGATCAAATTGCCTTCACTTCGGGAACGGGTGGAGGATATTCCCATGCTGACGGCGCATTTTCTGAATCGTTTTGCCGAAAAGCACAGCAAGCAGTTGAAGCACATCGCGGCGGAAACCATCAAAATTCTGGAAAATCATTCCTGGCCTGGCAATGTTCGGGAACTGGAGAATGCCATCGAGCGCGCCGTCATTCTCGCCAGACCGACTGATGCGACAATGAAACCAGAACATCTTCCCTTTGAGCTTTCTTTTGGCGACATGCAACCGAAGCCATCTGATCTCCCATTGACTGGCGACCTGGATTCTTTGCTGGCGAATTATGAGCGAGATATTTTAAAAAATATATTGAATAAACATAATTGGAACCAGACTGCCGCAGCTAAAGAATTAAATATTTCAGAACGAACCATGAGGTATAAAATTCAGCGGTTGGCATTGCTGTCATGGAAGAAGTAGCTTCTACAAAATCCCAAAAACCAAATGAAAAATAACAAATAAATTTCAATCTTCAAAAATAAAATTCCAAATAATTAGTCTCGTTTGAAGCATTTATTCGTGCTCGTGGAGATTTGATATTGTGATTTATTTGGGATTTGTTTTTTATAGATTGGAATTTAATTTCTGCATTTTCATCCAATATCCTCATCCGATAACTTTTCTTGATTCATTTAGTGACCGATCATTTTTTATTAAGACGGCACGTTTTGTCGAAATTCCCCCGACAAAATTGTCGGATTCCTTCCTCACCAATAAATCATCACCAAATTCATCCCCATTGAACTCTTATAAAATCAACCAGATGATCTACATCAAAAATTGACGCTATTTCCTGGCATACAAATTGAATGATATGAAGCTGAAGCAATAATTCAATTCACAACACAATTTATTCAAGGCTCATTAAGGAGAGATGTCATGAAACAATTAGCTTCCATTGCAGCAATTAGTCTTATTATTCTATTCACTGTCGTTATTTATACTTCGTGTCAAAACGCGGATGTACCTAAAACTTCCGACCCTCTTGAAGGAGTGTGGAAATTTGAAAGCAGAGATTTAACAGCAGGGACCAATATTCCGAATCTTGATGAAAGATACACTCAATCATATAAATTTATTAGCAAGACAAGATTTGCTCTCATTACACAAGATACAAGCCAAAATTTGTTTTGGGCAAAAACTGGCACTTATTCGATTAGTGGAAATAACTATATAGAAAACATAGAGGTTTCATCGTCAAAAAAACAAATCGATACTTCGTCCACCCTCAATTTTGAATTAAAGGGTGATGAATGGATAGTATCTAATAAATTAGGACGTGAAGTCTGGAAAAGAGTGGAATAATATTTCAAAATTATTATTTCACTAAATTTTAAGTGTAAAAAATTTCAAACGCTTTTGCATTCGAGCAACAAGGTAGCCGTAATCTATTTTTGCACGAGACGCACACCGCGGGGAAGGCATTGTTTTGGGGATTGCAGGAACTGGATTAATAAATGCCAAAAGCAGAAAAAAAAATGAAATAAGCACGGATATTAAATTAATAAAGTTGTTATTCAGTACAACATTAGGAGAGTTGTCATGAAACGATTAAATTTATTTGCAGCACTGAGTCTTGTTATCGTCTTGTCTCTTGTAATTTATACGTCTTGTCAAAGCGTGGATGGATCGAAAACATCCAATCCTCTTGTTGGAACCTGGAAAGTATCAAAGGTTGCTGATTCTACGGGAAAAACAATTGAATATTTCGAAGGCGAAGAGGGATACAATATATTTTTAGAAAATGGAACTTTTCTCAACGTTGGCTTCCGAAAGAATTTCCCCAGAATCAGTGTTGCTCCATCAACCATAGAAGAATATAAAGCAATTGTAGAGAACAGCTATGGAGGAATATACACTTATACATATACAGTCGATGAAAAAAATCCGACATTTAGTTTCAAATGTATATTTGAAGTAAATCCCCAAAATATTGGGAATGATTTTACGCTGAATTATAAAGTTGAAGGCGATACATTGAAATGGACATGGAGGAACAATGAAAGAACATTTTTTGCAAAAGCTGTTCGAGTTAAATAAAAAGCCGTATGTGAATTGGCATTTTTTAATAAACTCTTATCCATGCAGTTATGTGTCGTGTCAATTTTCATACCTAAGAAAAAAGTATAACATTTCAACTTTGAATTCAAATTAAAACAAGACTTCGCACAGTAGCAGAAGAATTTTTCTCCTGTTATTTTGGAAGAAGTAATAATTCAATTCACTACACAATTCATTCAAAACAAGATGGAGGTCGTTATGACCAAAAAATTAATTCTTCTCAGTTTCATCGCTTTAGCGGTGATAGTAGGCGGTTGTTCTAAAGAATCTCCGGTTGCTCCGGATTTTGTGGGAACCGATGCTGGTAAAAATCTGGAAAAGCCGGTTCTTGCCGCAAATCCAGCCTTTTCGCAATCATCTAATGGGTGTGCAAAGGTTGCGATAGAAGGAGTGGCTTCGCTCGGAGTGCATACCATCAGCTTTGCAGGTTCGGATGAACTTTGGAATGCCCTCGTCGAG
>JALOPY010000539.1 GCA_025453735.1 bacterium
TCCATCGAAAATTTGATGTCATCACACCAGACACCACCACCTTTGTCGAGCTGAGAAAACTGACGCCGACTTCGGTGACGAACTTGAACGGACAAATGGAAGATGCGCTGCTGTTGCAGGATTTTGTTGCCATGCTGGTTGCTACGCCTGACAATCAACAGTACAATTTGAGAACATTGGACGATTTCGGTCCTTCCTCGGATTTAACCTGGGCGCAATTCCAGACCGGCTACTGGCTATTGACCAGCGAAACGACCATGTTCACCGATCCAGCGCTGAATTCTGGAAAATACAAACTCAAGGTATTGGAAAAAATTTTGGTGAAATAATTCATGAAACTAAACATCATTACATTGTCAAGCCTGATCCTGCTATTTGTTGGCAGGGCAGGCTTTTCTCAGGATCAGTATTACATGAAAGGCGATACGGTGATTCAGATTTATCGGCTGCAGGAAGTTGTTGTTTACGGCAACCGTGAGCAGGTTCCCTCATCGATGCTGATTGAAATCGATCAGCAGCAGATGAGAGCCAGAAATTCCTCAAGCGTTTCGGAGCTTTTGAACCTTGAGCCGGGGTTAAATCTGACGACTGGCTATAAGAGCGAAACTGAAACCCGCATCCGTGGCTTTCGCTCCAGCGATGTGCTGGTGCTGGTGGATGGTCGCCCCATCAATCCCGGTTATTACGGCAAAGTCGATCTCTCCATGTTGCCGCTAGATAACCTGGCAAAAATCACCATTGTCAAAGGACCCGCTTCGGTGGCTTACGGAGCAAACAGCATGGGCGGCGTGATCAATATCGTCACCCAGAATGGACTGGAAACGCCTCGCACCGTGATTGAAACAAAGCTCGGCGATTACCAGTTTCGCAATTTGAACTTGAATCACAGCCAACAGATCGGTCGCTTCAATTACTGGATTTCGGGTTACGAACATCATGCCCGTGGCTTTCGGATGAGCGATGAATTTGACCCAACAACGCATGAAAATGGCGGACTGAGAGAGCTGAGCTTCTACCATAAAGCCGGGATTAGCGGCAAGCTCGGCTATCAGCCCACTGAAAAATTATTGCTGACGTTTGCTTCCGATTATCATTGGGCGAAAAAAGACATTCCGGTCGCCACCCGCTTTGCTCCGGGCGACACAATTCGAGGCTTACATTTAAATCCGTTCTTTTTGCGGATGCTTATAACGATCGTTTGATCAACTACCTCAATGCCGACATGGCCGATGGTCAGATCGATTATGATTCGCTGCTGGAAAATTTTACGATGGGCGGATTGGTTCATGGAGAATATCAGTTGTCGCAACAGCATCACCTGCTGGCGGGAGTTCAATTCCGGCGGGATCAAATGGAGAAAAAAGCAGATCTGGATTTGCCGTGGGAGGATCATTTTAGCCTGACTGGTTCATTATTTTTGCAGGATGATTTTCAGCCCTGGAAAAATACCACGCTGACGCTGGGAGTCGGCTATCATTTTCATCAAACCGAGACTGAAAACTCCAGCGGCCGATTCGCTCCGATGGTCAGTTTCCAGCAGCAACTGCCAGGCGAATGGAAATTATTTTCCAGCTATTCCCATACCGTTCGATTTCCGGTGCTGCATCAGCTCTATAGCCAGACCTCGGGGAATCCCGAGCTTCAGCCGGAGTATGCGGACAAACTCGAGCTGGGAATCAATAAAATATTGTTCTTTACCAATCCTGATCAATATTGCTCCGTTGATCTGGCGTTGTTCTACAATAAAATGAGCGACATGATTTATCGCGCCACCCGCTCGTTGCGTTACATAAATATCTCACAATCAACCATGCAGGGCGTTGAAATCAGAACCAATTGGTCGCTGAGTCGATTTCTTGCTGGAGAATTCAGTTATAGTTTCATTGATTTTCCTCAGTCAGTGCTGGAAATTAATGACTATCTTCCAGCCAATAAAGTCCGCATCATGCTGACTGGCAAGACTGGTTTTGGCACCACGCTTAACTATGAAGCAGCTTATGTTGACGAGCGACAATTTTATTACACGAGCAATTATGTGATCGCTCTGCCTGACTATCTTGTCCACAACGTGAATCTCGTTCAGGAAGTCACCAAGCATATCACCGCGCGGCTGGAAGTGAGCAATCTGCTGGATAAATATTATGAAGAGGAATTCGGTTATCCCCAGCCAGGGCGGCAGATTATGGGTGGGATTCGGTTAGCGTTTTAAAATTGATTTCATTCGTTTCAGGCGGATGGATTCAATCTTCTCAATTCTCTTTTGTAAATTCATATACGCCGAACATAACAAACCTCTCCAGAAGGTTCGAGCCCTTCGGAGAGGGATAATGAGAAATGCATGGATTCCATTTTCAAATAAAAAAATGCTTGCTTGAAATTTTTTTAAATGATATATTTTGAATGTAATGAAATGCAGGAAATAAACACAAAAGATTTTCGGTGTCGTTTCGTTAGCTGATTTCTAATTTAATCGAAATGAAAGAATGCACGAATTATCCATCGTTCAAAACATCATCGGAATCATCCAATCAGAACTATCCAAACATAATATAACCAGAGTAAAATCCATTTCATTACGAATCGGCAGGATGCGACAGGTCGTCCCGGATGCGCTCTTTTTTGCTTTTGAATGTCTGAGCAAAGACACGCCGTTGGAAGGCGCTGAAGTCAAGATTGAAGATATTCCAATCAAAGGAAGATGCCGAAACTGCCATCACGAATTTATTCTGGAGAACTGGCAGGAGAATTGTGCAAGTTGCGGTGAAAATCAGATGGACATCATTTCGGGAAAGGAATTGGAAATTGCGGAGTTTGAAGGAACTTGATTAAATTCTAAAATCCAATACACAAATTACAAACAAAATCCAAATCTCAATTTTAAAATGCAAAAACCACATTAGATCTGGAGTTGATTTAAATGAAAGTGTCTTTAGTGACGAATATTCTTCAAGCCAACGAACGGATCGCAGAACAGAACAAACGACTGTTTGATGAAAAAGGAATTCTGGCGATCAACATCATGAGCGCGCCTGGCGCTGGCAAAACGACATTGATCGAGCAGACGATTCGGACGTTGAAAAACGAGTATCGAATTGCTGTAATCGAAGGCGACATTCAATCGACGCATGACGCCGATAAAATCGCTGCGACCGGAGTTCCTGTCGTCCAGATCAATACCGGCGGCGCCTGCCATCTCGATGGCAATATGATAAGCCAGACGTTTGACCAGTTCAACTTTGATGCGATGGATTTGTTGATTATCGAAAATGTGGGCAATCTGGTTTGCCCTGCAGAATTCAATGTGGGCGAGGATTTCAAAGTTATGCTGCTTAGCGTTCCCGAAGGCGATGATAAACCCATGAAATATCCGCTGATGTTCTATGAATCCAGTGCGCTGCTGATCAACAAAATCGACCTGCTGCCATACGTGGACTGCAGCATTGAAAAAATCCGCACCGAATCATGGCAGATCAATCCGGATTTGGCGATTTTCGAAATTTCAGCAAAACAGGGAGAGGGAGTGGACGCCTGGCTTGACTGGCTAAAAATTAAAATCAATGAAAAGGCAAATTCTAAATAAAATGAAAAAAGCATCTCATACCATGCTTTGATCGACACCATCTTTATGCTAAATTTTTCTGTAGTGTTCCTGCTTTTCCATTTTTCAACCATACCCTTAAAATAGTGTCGAGTCAAAATGCTTGCAGCCTTGATTATCTTTCCGCTAGTTTTGTTTTCCACAGCATTTTGAGAATAAGGGGAACGAAAGCCACTTGCAGAATGACACCTGGAAATGTGTAAGCAAAATCTGCCAATGAAAGCGCCTTTGCTGGCAAGCCAAATAGCGGCAGAATGAGCAGCAGCATCAAAACCCTTGCCGCACGCTGGGCAATGACCGGGATAATTATGCAAAACCATACGGGGAGCTGTTTTTTGTGATAGAGATACGATGCCAGTCCCGATGTTACCGATCCCTCAACGCTCATTGAAAGCGCGGTGGGGAACAGGGGTGGCATTCCGGTCACCAATGATGAAACCCAGGGCCCGAGCAAGCCCACCAGAGTCGCAGCAGGAAACTTGATAATAAAACCAGCTAATAGAATCGGCAGAAACATAGGGAGGAGCATT
>JALOPY010000540.1 GCA_025453735.1 bacterium
TTCAGTTGGTTTTTTGGCAGGTATTCACCATTGAAATAAGCGATCATAATCACCTCAAATAATAGTCAGCGTATTGAGTCGATGAATCATTAAATCCTATTCTCCCGACCAGGAAAAGCTTTTTGCACCATTTCTTTATGGTACGCTGAAAAATTCGCTCGAGCGCGAACAGGACTTAATTCCAGAACCGGAGTTGCAAATTTGCGCATTAAAAACGGCTGCGAAGTATGGAGTGCAAATTTTCGCAACGCCATATTGACGATGTACGGCAATTTTTGCAGAAGCCAGAAGGTCTCATTGATAAATTCGCCAAGCGATAAGGGATGAGAAACATATTCTAAGCTGCCCGCTTTAATCGCTTTGATGATTGACGAAATAGATTTTTCTTCGGCATAAACATACGAATACGTTTTGCCGAACTGGAATGTCTTATGCGCGTCGGAATTGCCAATGACGGGCAGGTTCAATTTATCTGCAATTCTCAGGGCTTTTTTGTTCAAATTAAAAAATTTATAGTAATAGTGACAATACTCCACCGCATCGAAACAATCCCGATAGCGGACGAGATCGTTACCCACGCATTCTGAGACCAGATAGTATGGATGCGGGGCAATGACCAGCACATCATCATTTTTATATTTCCGTAAATCATCATAATTTAAAATGTGTTTTCGAGTTGAGCAATTGATTAATAAAACATGTTTTCTGTTAATAAACGTTTCCACGCCAGGGATCAGCAACAATCCTTTCTCCCTGGCATAATCACGCAAATCGTCATTGAAATATTGAACGCCATGATGCGTAATTGCAATCGCGTCGAATTTTTGCTCCACTGCCATATCGATCAAATCGTACGGCGGAATTAAATTTTTTCGTCCGGCAACAATTTCTGCCAGATCGTGTGCGGTGTGCAGATGCAGATCAACTTTCAGTCGCAGTGCCATATTTTTTCGATTCGTTTTCAGGTTCCAAAGTTCAGATTCGTCATTTAACCAGTCATAAAAAAAAGAATTCCTCGCTATGAATTGAAACGGGAATTGCCAGCAGAAATGGTAAGGAGTTTTGGTTCCAACAAATTTCCGGGTCCAGTGGAGTTCTATCTTTTTAACGGTAAAATCTCATTCATTAGTTTTTGCCACTGAGAGGACTCGTGAAGGGGCATGACCAATGGCGCGGCGGTTCGATTGGGAAAATGCTGTTTTAAAACCAACATGCTGACGTCAGTCGTGTGCAGGCTGTCCAACATCGTTTGATTGATTTTAATCGGATATTTATCTTTAAGCTGAATTAAAAAATTATCGATGGATCGGCTGCGCTTTTCGCTTAGCGCATCTTGCCGAACAGCATCCATAATTTCCTCCAGTGGCTGAGGGCCAGCTTCTTTTTTGTCCAACAATTTGAAAATCGAAAATTGATTGGTCTCTGTTTTCACCGGTCCACCAATCTCACCGGCTTTTAACGTTCGAGCGACCTCACCAATTTTTCCCAATGAAGAGACCGTAAAATAACCTAAGACTCCATTCTGCTCCCGTCCCAGATCGCGCTTTGTATATTGACGAGCCAGTGACCCCATATCTTCGCCAGCAGCAACCCGTCGATAAAGTTCGTGAGCGAGTGACTCATTATCGACCAAAATTTCCTGCACTTTGATGATTTCTGGACCACTGTATTTATTTTTATGAGTATTATAATAATCTTTTACCTCTGCTGCAGAAACAGCGACAGTATCGATCACCTGCTGTAGCAATTGCTGTGCCAGATAGGCATCCTGCCACATTTTTGTTTGATAGCGAACATAGTACGAATTTTGGAGCCCCAGCTCCTTCCCTTTTTTCGCCAGCGATTCCAACTCGATCATGCGTCGAATTTGCCCATTCAAACTTTTTCGAAACAGCTCGCTGGATTTGTAATTCAGTGGATAGGGGCCAATGCTTAATTTTTTAATAAATTCACCAACTGTCCAGATCGAGCCATCATTAAATCGGGCGAAAGGATCGCTCCAATGACTTGCCAGATCGCTATCATGAGCTTGTTCCAACGGCGACTCAAGAAATTTTGATTGTTCTTGCGACTGGAGTGATGAATCGCCAACCTGGTAAATTTTCTCCAGCTCACCAGCGACCAGATCAAACACCTGGTGCGAAACATGCACTTTTTTATCTGCCATCAGCGAATGCAGGTATTCATTGGTCATCATGGCTCGTTTTCGGTTTTGAATCGTCTTTTTTATCGAAGCGGCCTGGTTTAAAAACTCCCCTTCGGTAATCAGGACATTCGATCGTCGTTGCACGAGCTTGATGAGAAAAACGATTCCATCGGCTTCGACAGGCTCAGAAATTTCGTTTGGCTGTAATTGGTATGCCGCTGCTTCCAATTCCGGATGCGCCTCGCCCCACTTCATGGTGAACGACAAAACAGAATCAGCCGAGATAAAAGTGTCGGTCTGAAACTCTCGTTTAACCTGGTGCAGGCTTTTCCCGGCAGCGATCTGCTGCTTTGCCTGCCGGGCATGTTCCATAGTTTTGAAACTCAAGACTTGAATATCCAATTCCGATTGCGATTGAAAAAACGCACGTTTAAGCTCATCTTCGCTGATCTGAATGTGGGACGAAATTTCTTGGTCAAACAATGCTTCAACGACAGCTTCATTTTCCATCTGTTCAGAATAAGTTCTGAACTTTTCGTTCTGGTCCCAACCTCGCTGCCAAGCATCTGCAGCCAGCATTTTTTCGCCTAAAAGCGAAATCAGCGCATTGCGCTTATTTCTGTAGCTATCTTTTGTTTGAAGAATCTGCGGTGTAAATTCATAGCGCTCTCGAAATTCTGAAAGTGGAATTGCTGTCTTTCCGGCACGCGCGATGATCAGCTCCGAATCCTGCTTCGTACACGAGGCGATTCCCAAAAGCAGAATCATAATAACAAACAGAACAATCGAACTTTGAATTTTACGATTCATATAATTTGTTATTTTTAAAGATATCCAATAAAAAATTAATCTCTTTCGCCACACAAAAAAATTCCACAGCGGACTGAAGACTGCCAACTGAAGACTGCCGACTATTTATAAAGCTTCTCCAAAATCTTCTCTGCCTCTTCAACATCATTGAAATGAACGGTTCGATCTTTCAGTGTCTGAGTGGTCTCGTGC
>JALOPY010000541.1 GCA_025453735.1 bacterium
CCACTCAAATTCAGATCAAATTATCTCTGAACCGAATGAAGCCCTGTTGGGCATACAGCTTATTTACCAAAACTTGCTGGAAATTTTGAAAAAAGAGGGGTTGAAGCCGATCAAATCCGTCGGGCAAAAGTTTGACCCAAATGTTCACGAAGCGTTGCTGATCGATCCATCATCAAATGGAGAATATGAAATTGTTGCAGAAGAATGGAGAAAAGGATACTTTTTCAAGGAAAAGCTGCTTCGTCCCGCTCAGGTGAAAGTAGCAAAAATTGAAAATGCTGTTGAGAATTAACGATGCCAAAACAAGATTATTACGACATATTAGGTGTCAAAGCGACTGCCTCAGACGAGGAAATAAAACGAGTCTATCGAAATTTAGCAAAACAATATCACCCTGATGTCAACAAAGGTGATAAAAAGTCTGAGGCAAAGTTTAAGGAAATTTCAGAAGCCTACAATGTGCTTCGCGATCATGAGAAACGAAAAAAATATGATCAGATGAAGAAATTCGGCGCGTTTGGAAGAGGGCAATCTGGCGGCTTTGATTTTGGCAATTTTGATTTCGGTCAATATAGGAAACCAAATTTCGGTGGGAATCGAACCGGGGGCAGTTTCTCATTTGAAGACTTATTCGGTCTCGGTGGAATGGGAGATATTTTTGGCGATTTATTTGATCGTGGGGAACGGATGCGCAAAGAACGATCTGGTCAATCACAGAGAGGTGACGCTCTTTACGCTGAAATTACCATACCTTTCGAGCTGGCGATAAATGGTGGCAAACAATTTTTGAATATCACCGTAGAAGAGCATTGCGATGATTGCAAAGGCACAGGCGCCGAAAAAGGTACCAAACCAAAAACATGCCCGGATTGTCTTGGAAGGGGCACAATCTCGATATCGCAAGGGTTTTTTGCTGTCAATCGCACCTGTCCCAGATGCTTCGGACGCGGCTCAATTATTGAAAAGATTTGCTCAATTTGTAAAGGCTCTGGAACCGTAAAAAAGACAAAAAAATTATCAATATCAATTCCAGAAGGTATTCAAGACAATGCAAAGCTGCGGATTCGTGGCCAGGGCGCCAGCGGCATTAAAGGGGGCAAAAAAGGCGATATCATTATTACTGTGCATGTTTCGCCACACCGATTTTTCAAAAGGACCGGGAAAGATATCCTTTGTGAAGTTCCGGTTGATATAATAAAAGCAATTCAAGGAACCAAAATCCGCGTTCGTACAGTCTCAAATAAAAAGGTTGACATCAAACTTCCTACGGGAGTAAGAAACGGGAAAACATTTCGGCTGAAAGGATTTGGAGTTAAATCGAAAGAAGGAACAGGCGATCAATTGGTAAGCATCAGCATAATTCGAAGATCAAATCTAAGCGACGAAGAGAAAAAACTGGTTGAAGAATATGATAATAATGGAAAATTGGATTGATGATTTTGAAATGAATGCAATCAAAAAGTGACATGCTTTACCATGGCTCTCGCTTAAAAAGAATTACTTCAGCAGGATCATATTTTTTTAAATTCGTTGAATAGAAAGTTTTATACTATTCAAATTGGCAATTTATTATTTTCAGGAGGAAACAATCATGGCACTATCAAAAAAAAATATTCTAATCGTTGTAATGGCTATTTTCTTAGGCATCTTTGCCGGGCTTATTATTTCGGCAAATTTCGATTTGATTTTTAAAGGATTTGCATCGGACGAACATAAAGCCATAGCTGTCAAAGCCGAAAACGAGCCAGGACAAGAAACCGGCACTGCAACCACCATCTCCAGTAATTCAGAGGGTGAAAGCGGCGATGTCGATGCTCTTTATGAGCTTGAAAAAGCCTACATTCAGGTTGCTGAAGAAGTTGCACCATCTGTCGTCACCATTACCAGTGCAAAAATTATCCGTTACTATTATAAAAATCCATTTCAAGATTTCTTTGATTATTTTGGCTATCAGGATCGACGTCAAAATCCAAACCAGGAACAGGATCGTGAGAGAGAGTTCAGGCAGGAAGGTCTTGGATCGGGCGTGATCGTTAGCAGTGATGGATACATTCTCACTAATAATCATGTTGTCCAGGAAGCTGATGAAATCAGAGTTGTGACCATGGATAAAAAGGAATACTCAGCGAAGCTTATCGGAAGGGATGAGAAAACCGATGTTGCGGTAGTTAAAATTGATGCTGATAATCTTTCCTACGCAAAACTGGGCGATTCTGACAAAATCAGAGTGGGACAGATTGTCATGGCAATAGGCAATCCCTTCAGCCAGGAATTGCAGCATACCGTTACAGAGGGGATTATCAGCGCCAAGGGTCGCGCGAATATTGGTCTGTCTGATTATGAAGATTTCATTCAAACGACCGCAGCCATTAATCCTGGAAATAGCGGTGGCGCCCTGGTTAATCTGAGGGGTGAATTGATTGGCGTCAATACCGCGATTGTTTCACGATCAGGAGGTTTCAATGGAGTCGGTTTTGCAATTCCAATCAATATGGCAAGACATATCATGAATATGTTGATCGAAAAAGGATATGTTCTGCGCGGTTATCTTGGTGTGGGAATCCAGCCTGTCAATGAAGAAATGGCGCAGTATTTGGGATTAAAGGAGACGTATGGCGCATTGATCACCAGCGTTGAAAAAGGTTTGCCAGCCGACAAAGCAGGCATAAAAGCTGAGGACGTCGTTCTTGAAATGGCAGGCAAAAAAGTCAAAGATCATACCGATTTCCGATTACGGATCGCAGAACGCACCCCAGGCGATCGGGTGAATCTGAAAGTGCTTCGCGATGGAAAAATTCTCGACATCACTGTCCAATTGGCTGAAAAGCCAGGCGATCGCCCAACCAAACAACTGACCGAAAAAGAGACTGAAAAACTCGGAATTAAAGTGTCAAATTTAACCACGGAGTTAGCAAGACGCTATGGCTTCGAAGATGAAGAAGGCGTTGTGGTTGTTGATGTCAAGCAGGGCAGCGCTGCATGGCGAAAGGGTATGCGAGAAGGCGATTTAATTACATCCATAAACAAAAAACCCATAACAAGCGTTTCCGATTACGATCGTGTTATGGACAAAATAAAAGAAGGCGATATTTTATGGATAAAATTATTGAAGCAAACTCGTGAAGGCACTAATACCTATTATGTTAC
>JALOPY010000542.1 GCA_025453735.1 bacterium
GGGCACGTGATTCCTGGGGTTATGATCCTTATCATCAATGGCTTGCCAATCGCGGCTATGCCGCGTTAAGCGTTAATTATCGAGGTTCGACTGGATTCGGTAAAAATTTTATTAATGCATCAAATCTTGAATGGGCTGGCAAGATGCATGACGATCTTATCGATGCGATAAATTGGACGATCGAAGAAGATATTGCTGATAAAGAAAAAGTGGCAATCATGGGAGGAAGTTACGGAGGCTATGCCACTCTGGTAGGGCTGACATTCACACCTGATGTTTTCGCCTGCGGAGTGGATATTGTTGGTCCATCGAATTTGCGAACCTTGCTGGAAACCATACCTCCATATTGGAAACCGATGCTGGATATGTTCGCCACACGAGTCGGCGATCCACGTACTGACGAAGGGAAAAAATTGCTTGACTCTCGTTCGCCGCTCACTTATGTGGACAAAATCAGTAAGCCATTACTGATTGGTCAGGGCGCTAACGATCCCCGTGTGAAGCAGACCGAAGCGGATCAGATTGTCAAAGCCATGCAGGAGAAAAATATTCCAGTTACTTATGTTATTTATTCTGATGAAGGACATGGATTTGCGCGACCGGAAAATCGTCTGTCTTTCAATGCGGTAGCTGAGCTTTTCTTAGCCCAACATCTTATGGGACGATCAGAGCCAATAGGTGATGATTTCAAGGAATCGACCATTGATGTACCCAATGGTGCGGACCAAATTCCAGGGCTAAATGAGGCACTCAAAAAATAAACAATTGTTTCATTTGGACTAAAAAAAAGCCGACAGTATTAAATCTGTCGGCTTTTTTTCTAATTTATCCATCCAAACGCTTTGCCTGTTTAGTTTTCCTGCAGTCTCTCTCGAATTATCCTCTCAAACCTCGGTCGATAAATCAAATCATAAACATCCTCTTTATCAGGGAATAATTGCAGCACACTTTTTTTTGTCACTTGTATCAGCTCGATTGCTTCAGGAACCGTTAGATTCCCCTGGCGCAAAATCGCAGCAGTCAAATCAACAATTGTTGTTAGCAAACGCATGTTGTGCTGTTCTTCTGCTAATTTTTGAGGATCACACATTTTCATTTTCTGCTGATAAATTTGCTATTAATTCCCGCACCTGCTTGATATGGCTGCCAGCCCAATAAATTTTATCACAAGTTGGACAATAAAAAAACTCATCCATCGAGCTATAAACAAATTCCGGTACTTGACCTCTCACTTTTTCTTTTGAAATCGCTTCGATAGAACTATTGCAAAGCGTGCATCGGCTGAACAAATAATCCTCGACATTGAGTTGGTAATGCGTAATGATTTGTTTCAGTTGCTCCCGCACCGCTTGATCTGAAACAAAAAAACAATAGCTGGGATTCATTCGATGCGCCAATCCAGAGTCCCGGGTCAGCAAAATCCGTTTTTCCTGATGGGCTTTGAAAAACAAATCATCATCGCTATAACTCGAATCGTAAATTGTATCATAGCCGAGGATTCGCAGCCATCGGGCTAGCCTGCCAAGCATAACATCGACAATAAATTTTTCCATGCTTCATCAAGGTAATGATTGGTTCATATTATGCTCATTAAGGGTTGCAATGTAACACTGTTTAGTCATCGCTGCGTTCGCAATGACATTTTTGAACCATGTTACATAATAAACCTTAACGAGTATAATTCATCGTCACAGCCATCCCTGAGAACGATACCATTCATACGTTTCCTTAAAACCCTGCTCCAACGTGGTTTGCGGCGTGAAGCCCAGCTTTTGTTCAGCTTTGGAGCAATCGACAAGCCAATGTCGCTGTTTCATCTCATTGGTCTTATCCTGGTTGAACATTGCCGCCCGGTTGAACAATCGTGTAATCGTTTCATTAATTGCCGCCATTGCGCTGACAATTGGAATGGGCATAGAAATCATGATGGCTTTTTTGTTCATCACACGGCTGATGGTATCATAAACATCCTTCCAGGTGTAGGCATTGCGATCTGCCATGAAAAATAGCTCATTTTCTGCCTCAGAATGTTCCGTCGCAAGAAGGATTCCGCGAATCAAGTCATATATATAAATGACAGCCACGTTTTTGTTAGGATTGCCAATAACCGGTTTGATTCCCAATTTGACATATTTGAAAAATTGCAGAATATCATCGTCACGAGGACCATAGACGGCTGGAGGACGAATAATCGTCACCGGAAAATATTTGCTGTAGCCGGATACGACCTGTTCCGCTTCCAGCTTGCTCTTTCCATAATTGGAAACCGGATTGGGTGGGGTATCCTCGGTACGTGGAGAGCCGTCGCGACCTGGTCCGGCCGCCGCCTGGCTGGAAATGTAAACGAATCGTTTGAGACCTGGATTTCTGAGACGACAGGCTTCCAACAGATTCCTTGTTCCTTCCACATTGATTTTAAAATAATCCTCAACGATCTTTGCTCGCAGAATCCCTCCTAAATGATATACAACATCAAAGCCTGAAATATTATTGATGAGTGATCCAAAATCGGAAATATCACCATTGACCAGTTCCGCTGGAAGGTTCTCAATCCAATGCAAATTGCTTGTTTTTCGTTTGAAGCAGACGATTTGATGGTGTTGAGCTAACAATTGCTCGATGAGGTGACTTCCGATAAAACCATTGCCGCCGGTAATCAGAATTTTCATTTAGAGTCCTTAATTATTGAATGCAATATCTCGCCTTTTACAAGTAGGATTAAAAATACAAACATTTTTCTTGATAAGCAAGAGGTGATTACATTTTTTTGTAAAAGCTCACTTATTGGTGGAAAATATACTTTGCACGAGCATAAATTAAACTGTTAGGCTCTTGCGAGCGAAACGGAGTGGAGCAAAGTCGTAGCTGCGCCTCCGGCGTGTAATCCCCTGATGATAAGCACTAAAAGGATTGCACGCCAAAGGCGCACTTTCAGCTTCGGCAAAAAACGACTCGCAATGACAATAAAAAAATGTTCAATTTATGACCGCTTGCAGTATAAACCTGGTTTCTGCCAGAAACCAGATTTATACACCCGAGACTGAGGTATTACATTTTTTTTAATTTTTCATTTTTAATCTTGACTATGTTGAAAATGATTTATATATTTTGTGCAACTAAATTTTTGGATAAGAGAAAAATCTAGAG
>JALOPY010000543.1 GCA_025453735.1 bacterium
CCATTAGCCCAGCGGATTTATGTCATTGTGGATAACGCCCGATACTACCGTAATCGATGGTTGAAAAAGATATTGCGGGGGACCAAGATCAAATTGATATTCCTGCCTCCGTATTCGCCCAATCTGAATTTGATTGAGCGGTACTGGAAGTTCTTCAAAAAAATGGTGATGAATAATTGTTACTATGAGACCTTTGCGGAATTCAAACAGGCCTGTGAATCGTTTTTCCGAAAATCTAAAAAGTATCTGCCGCAATTGCGAACACTGCTGACTGAAAACTTCCATCTTCGAGCAATTTGATATTGGAAAATTTCAACCGTGAAGAGTATAAACTCATTTTTTTAAAATATTTCACCACGAAGAACTCGAAGGACCACGAAGATTTTTTATTTTAATATTTCTTTCTATCAATTATTTTTCTTCGTGCATCTTCGTCTCTTCGTGGCAGACGCTTTTTTATAATACATATCGCGTAATGCTGTCTTTTAAACGACAGACATTAAAGTTTATCATTAAACCGATTTTTATGCCGGACAGTTTCATATAAGTCAGCAACTGCGCCTCATGGATCGGCATAACTCTGTCAACGCTTTTGAGCTCAATAATGATATCATTTTCAATCAGCATATCAATCCGATAACCGCAATCTAGCTTGATTGTTTTATAGTCTATTGGCAATTCTTTTTGAATAGTGTGTCTTATATTTGCACTCAATAGTTCAAATGACAGACATCTCTCATACGCAGACTCGAGCAACCCAGGGCCTAATCTCTTATGGACTTCAATCGCGCAGCCAATCACTTTGTTTGACAGTTCATCAAATTCCATCTTTTCCCCTTTCATAATATTTTTCACCACGAAGAACTCGAAGGACCACGAAGATTTTTCAATACTTATTTTTAATTATTTCCTTCGTGCTTCTTCGTCTCTTCGTGGTAAATATTTTTAAATAAAATCGGTTCATATCCGCTTTAAAACAGCAATTCCCGTCGCCGCCAGTTTGATTGTCTTGTATTCCCACACCATCATTAACTCCTTTTCGCATCCGCTATTTTTTGCAGCCATTGGTTTACTTCGCTTTTTGATAATTTCCGGGTCACCTTGAATTCCGCAGGCAGTTCTTTAAAAATCCTCTGTACCGGCCAGGTCCGCAGGTACGAAGGAGGTCCTAAAAGGATTACACGATGCCCATTCAGCTCTGGGATATCATCAGGTATGCCTTCTCCCCATATCCATTCATCATTTGTCTTGAAATCTTTCGGGTCAGGGAGAGTCAAATCATCGTGCAATCCTTTCCATGAATACAAATTCCATATCCCCTCCATAATAATTTCTGTCCGCTGCGGCCCGCTACCGTCAATAACACTTCGTCGAAGGGAGGTTAATTTGCGGGATGAAAAAAAGCCTTTTTCCGGAAATATATCAATCAGAAACATGTGAAGCTGATAATTATCGACAATACCACTGATGGTTCCGACGATACCCAGCTTAGTAGCCGGCTCAAGAACAACCACCGGCTCATTGTGCAAAACAGGTATCATCCAGCACAACCAATGCGCCGCCTTCTGATATAGATTAAGCTTTTTGACTATGGGCAGCAGTATTCTCGCGTTAGTCCTGGCCTCAGGGCTTTTGGAAAAAAGAGAAATCGCTGGCGGCCAGAATTTATCCAGAGCATTCCATGCCATCATTTCTTCAGGCATATTCTGACCGGCATTTTTGAGTGTCTGCTCAAATAATTCATTATCATTAATATCTAATCCTTTTTGCTCCATATCAGAGATACACACGTCAAATAATCGCTCCGATGCCTGCAAAAGCGCCTTCAATTTTCGAATCATGGGAGATATTAGACAAGTTGGAGAGCAGCCTTGTTCCAGTAAATAGACACAGACCGCAGCGACAAATGCGGCCCGTTGATGATCATGGTATTCGATAAGGTCAGACAGCCTGAACAGAATTCCTTCTGCTTCCTTGGCAGGCAGATTCTCAATCCTGCTTAAAAAGCTTTCATTGTATTGGTTAATCTGCTCTTCCGAAGAAGCCGGATCAAATACAATTCTAATAAACTCCTCTGTCATATCTTCAACCACATAAGCTCATCCAATTTATCTGATGGCAATTATCCGCCTGCCCGATGATTATACTTTCCCCGGACGGATTTCACAATCCCCTATAAATAACAAAAAAAAGTGAATAGTCCCGATCTCCCAGGACTATTCACTTTAAACGATTCACTATTTGAACGGTTTACTGATTTGCCTTTGCGGCGATGATACCGATTTCCGCAACCGTGGCAAAATCCTGGCCGGAAAGTTGCTCTTTTGTCTTTGTTCGGCAACCAGCCCAGCCAGTCTTTCGAGCGCCCGCTCAACCATCGCGAGGTCCTGCGGTGAAAGACAGGCCACATCAAAATTGTCACTCGGAACACCGGCAAACGATAAACACGTAACCATGCAAAACAATAATGAGAGATAACTTTTCACACCAATATTCAATTCTAAATCCCCAGAACGGCCGTCTGACAGCCGCACATATTTACTATATTCAGATTATCCACGCATAATCCCTTTCACAGGCGACAGGTATATGCTCAAATCAGGTTAAAATCAATGCTTATTTTTCAGACCCCGCCCGCAAACAACGTGTCACCATGTTTGGATTCCACGATCGGCATTCCCGCCTGCGCGAAAATGACATACTGAAATAGTCTCTTATAAAATAATATGTTAAGACAATAGTTATTCATCAAACGCTCAATTTTGAATTTTGGATTAACGGGATAATAGCGATATAATTTCCTGATTATTGGAATCGATAAGTTGACAATTTGTAACCCCCGTCGAATACGCATGAGAATAAGGATTGATTAACGGGACAGGAAAAGTATAATACAGACGACATGAGCGATTCAGATAGATCAGTACGTCAGCGATGGATTGCCGGTTTAACAAAGAATTTCTGGACTATCCTATCTGCGGAGATTGGCTGGCTGGCCTGTATTATGGGCGCGGCACATGGACGCCCATGGCTGGGCCTGGTTGTTGTACCGGGTCTTTTTGTCATTCATATTACAGCGATCGAACGGCACAAGATATACCCGATTTTGATGGTTGCAACGGCATCCATAATCATAGGATTTTTCAC
>JALOPY010000544.1 GCA_025453735.1 bacterium
TTGATGGTGATAGTGGGTAGTTTTTTTTGTTTCTCGGTCATGTAGCTATCTCTTTCGAACTTATATGAATTAGTTTAAAACAAAAACTAGAAATGATAATAAGGACACACAATCGTCCCTCGTATGAGAAAAATGATGTTACTAACTCCAAAACTGTTTGGGCTTTCTATTTGTGATTCAAGAAGCTTGATTTATTTTAGCTCTTAGCAGATTCCTTGGCTTCCTTCACCCGTCTCACACTATTGCTTTTGCATTTGGGACAGGAACGTTCGACAATTACCTTGGGATCATAGCTGTCATTAAATTCATGTCCACAGCGCAGGCATTTAAATTTGGCTTGACCTTCCATTTTTTTCTCCTTGATTTGATTTTTTTAAAAGTTAAATATAGTTATTTAATTGACTTTTTGCAAGTAGAATTTAAGATATTTTGCTCGCGATTTCTTGAAATTTTCAAAAAAAACACTTGACAAGATGAAGCAATTTTAAGATATTTAGAGGAAACATGTTTTGCTTAGAGATGAGAATTAAGGAAGTGAGATAAAATAAATTGACCATTTCTGAATGATCCTTGCTCTTAGAAAGGCAAGATTGTTTTATTAAATAAGCAACTCAATTCATTCACAGTCCTTAACTTTTGAATTAAGTGTGAGTCGCAACCATTGAAAGCTTTCATCATTATTTTCACCTGCTGTTTTATTGCCTATGTAATTGTTTTCGGCTTCGTTTCGCGAAATACCTCGATCGCTGAAGCCTGGAAATTGCCGATACAAACGAATGATCGGCAGAATTGGTCCACAGTATTAAAGGACCCTGATGCCCATTTTAAAGCGCTGCGTGCCGAATTTGGACCAGTCAAGCTTCATTATCACACCGGCGTTGACATTCGCAATAAAAGCTATGATATTCCTGGCGAGCCAGTTTATCCAATCGCTGCCGGAAAAGTGATTGCCATCGAAGATTCGCCTCCCCAGCGCAGAATTGTTGTGGAACATCTTCTGCCCAATCGAGAGAAAATCTGGAGCGTGTATATTCACATCATCGATGAACAAGTCAATGTTGGCGATGCTATTGATACAGAAACGGTGATGGCGAGATTGATGAATATTGCTGAGCTTGAAATTTATGGACAGGATTACCACCATGTTCACCTGGAGATAATGAAAAAGCTTCCGCCTTACGCAGCTGAATTTTATCAGCAAAAAACATTTACCTGTTTTACGAAACACGAGGTGGATGAATATTATTTTGATCCAGAGCTATTTCTCAAAGAACATTTTCAACAGAAATAGGTTTAATCATTTAATTCAATTTTAAATTCTCACCATTTACAGGAGCTGAAATTATGCCAAAAAATTTTACTGCGTTCATCACTTTATTGCTGCTCATTATAATTCATTCAATTCCACTTGTCGCAAGGGACAAATTCGACGCTGCGAAACATCAAGGCAGCGCTTCGATTACCGGCAATCCGGACTACCTTCCTGGCGCGATTCTCGTGAAATTCAAAGCTGAAGCCCATCGCTCGCCGCTCATCGAAGGCGCTCTGGCTTCTGGTATTGCGTCCATCGATGCCAAAATTCAGCGTTTTGCTATCAGCCGGCTGGAACAGGTTTTCCAGACTCGATCAAAAAAAATGAATCCGAATTTGCCAGATCTATCCTCGATCTATCGCTTTGAATATTCATCCACGTTTGATGCGATGGTCGTTGCCAGGGCTTTTGCCAGCGATCCGAACATCGACTATGCGGAGCCGATTTTTATCCAACACGTGCTTGCTGATCCCAATGATCCATTATATTTGCAGCAATGGTATCTTCGAGCCGTGAGAGCGTCGCAGGGATGGGACGTTGAGAAAGGGAACTCGCAAGTGATTATTGGTATCATCGATTCTGGCGTCGATACGGATCATCCCGATCTCATGCCCAAAATATGGATCAACACGAAAGAAATCGCTGGCAACGGGATTGATGATGACAGCAATGGTTTTGTCGATGACGTCAATGGCTGGGATTTTGTGAAAGACAACGCGGATCCCAATCCTGATCCGGATGGCCTCGATAACAATGGAGATGGCTTGGCTGATGGTGGAGTTGACCACGGCACCAGCATGGCTGGACTGGCTGCTGCTGCAACGAATAATCTCGAGGGTATCGCCGGTGTGGGCTGGAATTGCACGATTATGGCTGTTCGTGTGATGAGCGATGAAGGCTCGGGTTCTGTCGAAAATATTTCAAAAGGAATTCGTTACGCGGCTGATAATGGCGCACATGTTATTAACCTGAGTCTCGGAAGCGCTTTTTACTCCGAAACCCAACGCCTGGTCACTGAATATGCTTACAAAAAAGGAGCAGTCGTTGTCGCTGCTGCGGGCAACCAGGGCTTGAGTGATCTTCATTACCCGGCTGCTTATGAAAAAGTTATTGCAGTCGGCGGAACAGGAAATGAGGCTGATTTAATTTCATCGATTTCTAATTATGGAGTCTTTGTGGATATCATGGCGCCCGGCGGTGATTTTAATTTGAGACCGCCATCAGAAATGATCAGCACGGTCTATTACAATCCAACTTTTGGATTTAACGACCTCTATCGCGCTCGAACCAAAGAGGGCTATCTGACAGCCGGGACTTCCAGTTCGACTGCCATGGTTTCCGGCTTAATGGGGCTGGTATTTTCGCAGCATCCGGATTGGACGAACAAGCAAGTTGCCAGGCAGGTTGTGCTCACTGCCGATAACATTGATCTGGTTAATCCAGCTTACGCGAAACAAATGGGCAGCGGCAGAATCAATGCCTATCGTGCTCTCACAGAAACCAATCCTGCTGATGTTCCGCCGCGAATCAAATTGCTGGGCGAAATCACTTTTTCCGATTCAATCGGCGGCGATAATGATAATATTTTTGAGCGCGGCGAGACGATCGAAGTCACCCTATCCTCCTATCATAATTATTCCATCAGTCCTGCTTATAACGCCAGACTGGCGCTGACATCGAACGATACCGATATTACGATCATCAATGGACTGCTGAATTATGGAATTTTTCCGGCGGACACGTCGATAACGTTTTCAAACCAATTTTCATTTTCCGTCAATAACAATGCCAGAGGAAAAACAGCGCAGATTTTTGTTGGCTGGCAGGCCGATGGC
>JALOPY010000036.1 GCA_025453735.1 bacterium
GATGAAACCGTTTCCGGGGATATTCTTATCTTGGATCATAACATTGAAATTAGTGGCAAAGTGGATGGCTGTGTGATCAATATCGCGGGCCAGGTCGAGATTAAAGATAAGGCGGCAGTTGATGGAAATGTAATCTCGTACAATGGGAAACTCCAGGTTGATGATGAAGCGCTCATTACCGGGAGAAGCGTCGAGTTGGACTCTGAAAAACGAGCACCTTATGCGGAAAAGGAAGATGATGAAGAAAAATTTCAGGATCGGATGGAAAGAAAATATCTGAAACGGGATCGCGAAAAAAATACTGATATCGTTCGATTCATGGGCAATGTGGTTATTGAGCCTGGTGAATTTATTCGCGGAGATGTCGTTACGCTGCGCGGAACCGTAAAAGTTCAGGGCGAGGTGGATGGCGATGTTGTTGCTGTCTTCGGCAGTGTTGAATTGGATAGCACCGCGTTTGTCGAGGGCGATGTCGTCAGTGTCGGTGGCAAGATTTATCGCGATAAAGGCGCAGAGGTGAAAGGCGATCTGGTTCAAACAACAATTACCGGCGTAAAGGTCGATGATGGCGATCAGCACGTCTCGGTCGGATTAGGCGGTATTTCTGTTGGACCGAAAAAAGGCGATGAATGGTCTCGAAAGAAATCCCGACCTGGACGACGAATGAGTTATGATATCGAAGACGAAAATTTTATGTTTCGTTACAATCGAGTCGAAGGATTGTTCCTCGGGTTGAAACTGGGAAATGATAACTGGCAGGACAACAATTCAGCCTGGTTTGATATTTACGGTCATGCAGGCTATGGATTCTCACGAAAGCGAGCTTGCTACCAGATCGGTGTCGAGCGCAGCTTTTTTGGCAAATTCGGTCCGGTGATTGGCGTTGAAGCACATGATATTGTCGCCTCGGAAGATGAATGGATTATGCCAACGTTTGAGAATTCACTGGCTGCATTGTTTTTGCGGGAAGATTTTCATGATTATTACCGAAGAGAAGGCTATTCCGCTTACCTCTCCCATAATATTTCTGAATTGCTGATGTTGACAGCCGAATACCGCAAAGATCATCATTATGATTTAAAACGAAAGACCAGTTGGTCGATCTTTGGTGGTGATAAAAAATTTCGAGCGAATCCGCTCATCGATGCGATTGAGTTTAATTCCTTGATTGCCGCTCTCACGCTGGATTCCCGAAACTGCTATAAATATCCGGACCAGGGATGGTTGATCGATGTGAGAGGCGAATTTGCTGGCAAAGATTTTAACAAAACCGGAACTGATTTCGATCGATTTATCGTTGACGTTCGGCGCTACCAGCCGATAACCTACGGCGAAAATCTCGATTTCCGATTACGAGGCGGATCCTCACGAGGAGTTTTGCCCCAACATCTGAAATTCGATATTGGCGGTCTCTCAACGCTTCGAGGCTACAAATTTAAAGAATTCGAGAATTGCAACCGAATGCTATTGGGAAACATCGAATATCGTATTCATGGCAAAAGAAACCCGCTCAACAGTGTCATGGGATTAAGCGATTTTAGTTTTATTCTTTTTGCAGATGCCGGGTATGTTTGGACCGTAGATGACACACTTCGAGCCCAGGATGGATTTAAAGATATCGATTGGGAAGATTTATATACCTCGATTGGTTTTGGAATTGGGAATCGGGAAGGCAATGTTCGGCTCGATTTTGCCAAACGACTGGACATAAAAGGCGAGCCGATGGTCGTTACATTTCGCATTAATCGACCATTTTAAAAAATTCTCAAAATAATTGATCGCATAAAATGAGCATTCCTAAATCTTGCAGGTTTAGGAATGCTCATTTTATTGATAATTTTGTTATACCTCAGTCTCGGGTGTATAAACGAGGTTTCTGGCAGAAAACTCGTTTATTTTCCACTGGTTTTACATAATTTTAAAAAAAAATCTTGACATCCATCTAAAAATTTGTTTTATTATCTTGTAAATAAAATTGAGGTTAAAAAATCATGGAAATGAAATAACAGGTAATAAAACGATGGATGTTCTGATAATCGGTGGAACGAGATTTTTAGGAACGCATTTGACGCAAGCCTTATTGCGCAGCAATCAGAAAGTCACACTATTTAACCGGGGAACGCGACGCAACCAGGTTCCATTTTATGAAGAAGTTGAGTGGCTAACTGGCGACCGCCATGATGAGGAAAAATTTCATTCGACTTTTGAGAAGCGACAATTTGATGTTGTGATTGATACCTGTGCCTATTTTCCTGAGGAGGTCGAATCGGCTGTCGAAGTTTTTCGAGGTAAGATCGGAAAATATATTTTTACCAGCAGCATGGCAGTTGCCCTCAATAAAGAGGTCGATGAGCGACTGGTGCTTCCCATTCCCAATCGCAGACTTTTTGATACAGCCGCGCATAACTCCTACGCGTATAACAAGTCTATTATCGAAGAATTTTTAGTTGATCAGTTTGATCGCACAGGTTTCCCATTTGTAAGCTTGCGTCCAACAGAAATCAATGGACCGGGCGAGATTCGTGAATGGTATTATATCGATCGCATTCGAAATGGACGGCAAAAAATTATGATCCCGGGCTCCGGTGAAAACTTATTTCAGCCGGGATTTATCGAGGATGTGATACAGGCTTTTCTCCTGGCAATCGTCAAGGAAAACGCGATTGGTGAGTGTTACAATCTGTGCGGGGACGAGATCATCAGCTTGAACGATTATATTAAGTTAGTCGCGGAAGTTTTGGGCGAGCGGGTCAAAATCATAAATATTCCCTATTCTATTTATCGACAGCTCGTCCCGACAAAATATTTTTTCCCATTTTGCAATAAGAATTCGTTTATTGTCGATCTTTCAAAAACAAAGAATGAATTGGGTTATCAGCCTGAAATCAGCATCAAAGATGGCATCCGAAAAAGCTTTGAAAGCTGGCCCGATGATTACAATCGAAAAACTTCTCCCTTTAATCCAACTGGCGAGCTGGAATTTATCAGTTATGATTTGGAGGACGCCTTGATTTCAGCATGGGAAAAAGAATTGCCAGCCATGTACGAGCGTGTCAATAATGAACTGCTGACGAAAGGAATGCTGATCTGATACATTTTAAAATTTGAAGAATTCTCTTACCATGAGAAGCGGAGCAAGCAGAGGTTTCGCCGAGTTTTGAACCCCCTAATAATCCCTGAAAAGTTACTCCGTGAAACTCCGTCGCTTCCGTTGCTCCTTATAAGGTTTATTCATAGTATTTTTAGCACAAAGCTTGAAATCTAGCTAAAATAAATTTAACAATTAAAAATTACCAGGAGCGAATGACAAGCTATGAAAAATCAAATAATCATTGCAATTCTACTCGTCTTTGTTCTCGTTCTAATTTTCCTGCCAGCAACTGTCCCGGCTTCCGAAGAAAAAAAATTTGAAAAAGCCTATTCAGTCAAAACAGATAAGAGATTGCTGATAACGCTCAACATCGATGCTGCCAAAGTATCAGTCCAAAAAAATGATAAGTCCGATCAGGTTGCCATTTCGATAAGCTACGATCCTGAGTTAGATGAAATCGATATTGATTTTGATGATCGCAATAATGAGTTGTTTCTTAATCTCGATCGCGATAAATGGTTTCGATCCGTGGATAACCACCGCGCAACGGAATTGAAATTGTCGCTTCCCGCTGATGCCATTATTGAGTTGGATTGCAAAATTAAAGCCGGCGAAAGCGAATTTAATCTGGGATCACTAAAAATTAGAGAATTCCGATTGCGAAATTTTGCCGGAGAAGTGAAAGTCGATTTCGCTCAACAAAATAATATTGAGATGGAGCTGCTCGACATTAATGTGAAGGTTGGCGAGACTACGCTCAATCGACTTGGCAATGCTCGGTTTCAATACGCAAATATCAATGGCGGAATTGGCGAGATGGTAATCGATTTTTCTGGTGATGGACTGAAATCGTGCAAAGCCGATATTGACCTGGATATTGGCGAGACCAAAGTGTTCCTGCCCGAAAATTTGGGCGTTCGGTTCGAAAGCTCGGATTTTGGTTTCCTGACCCAGTCGAATCTTGATGAAAAATTCAGACGAAAAGGTCGGTATTTTTACAGCGATAACTTTGATAGTGCAACAAACTCACTGGAATTTTCGATCAGTTCCGGGATAGGAGAGCTAAGAGTTATTTATCGTTAATCAAGGAGCAGATATGGTTAAGAAAATTTTTGTGATGGTTTTCGGGGGAATACTATTTAATTTTTTTGCGACGAATGGATTCTCTGAGGAAATCAAGAAGACTGAAACGAAGACGTTCAACCTCGCATTCGGAGGGTATGTTTCAGTTCAGGGTGACGAAGGATTTATCACTGTAAATTCCTGGGATAAGCCCGAGGTGAAGCTCGTAATGACGAAACGCGCCTGGGGCAGGTCGAAAGAAGCTGCTGAGAAAAACTTTGCCAAGCTCGAAATCAGAATTGAAGAAGACGAGAATCATCTCGACATCAAACTGGTGAAACTAAAAGAGAACCAGAATTTCAGCTTTTGGGACATTTTTGATCCTGATACCTGGCAGGATAATTGGCGTTCTCCAACCGCGGATTTTGAGCTGACTGTACCACAACAATGTAATTTGAAACTGATCAATGATGAGGGAGATGTAACAGTCAGAGCCGTCACCGGTGATGTCGAAATTCACGTCGATGAAGGAGACATTCAGCTTCGCGACCTGGCATTTAATGAGATGAATTTATCGATCGATGAAGGCGATGTGGAAGGAATAAATTTAATGAATCGAGATGGTCGGTTCACGATTGAGGTGGATGAAGGTGAAATTTCTTTAGACAATGTTATTGTCCGACGATTGCGAGTTGAATGTGATGAAGGGAATATTATTGTTAAAAATTTGGAGGCAAATTCCTGCAGCATTGCAACGGATGAAGGCGACATCGAATTGACATTATCGTTGCATGAAGACGATCACTATCGCTTGAACAGCGACGAAGGTAATATTACCTGCTATCTGCCGCAGCGACCCGACGTGAGGCTCGATCTCGAAACCGAGGATGGTGGGATCAGCAGTGATTTCGAAATTCAGATTCGGCGAAATGGTGATGGGAGGATCTGTCGCGACAAGCTTGGCTCTGGAGCAGCGTTGATCGAAGCTGCCACTGACGAAGGCACAATTGCTATCCGGGAGCAATAGAAAATGAATTACAACGGGAGTGGCTCTTGAGATTGAAAAGCAAAGTTTTTTTATTTGTAATGGTAAAATCGTTGCAAGTGAACAATGCAGTAATTATAAAACAAAAATCCAATCATCGATACTTAATCCGCCTTGAAGCTTATGTCAATATTTACCTGTTTTGATAGATAAAAATATTGATGAAGGAAATTCGAATGCTTGAAAAAGTAAAGAATAATGTTCAGGAGCATGGTAACTTCAACACGGCACCGACTGGCGCTGTAAATATGACGAAATGGATCACCAGTGGCTGGGATCTGGTGATGTCCGATTTTGGTCAATTTTTGGTGCTCAGCTTTATCTACCTTGTCCTGCTGGCAGTTGCTTTCTCAACCCTAATAATCGGTTTAATCCTCTCGGGTCCGCTCACTGTGGGATTCTTCTATATCATTTTCAATCGGATTCGGGGCAATCCGATAAAAATAGATGATATTGCCAAAGGATTCGATTTTTTTCTCGCCGCAATCCTGGCTGATCTATTGATATCTGCTTTTACAATGATCGGATTTACTTTTTTAATCATTCCGGGAATTGTGATTTCCGCTCTTTATATGTTTGCATTTCCCCTGATTATCGAAAAAAAGATGAATTTTTGGGAGGCGATGGAAACCAGTCGTAAAGTGGTGATGAAAAATATTTTCGAGCTGAGTATTTTTATGCTGATCCTTTATGTATTTCTATTCATGGGAATGCTATTGCTTTTAGTGGGATTGATCGTCGCTGTTCCGTTTGTACTGGCTGCTATTGCATTCGCGTATATTGATTTAATCGGATTGGAACAGCGGGCGATGCCTGGCGAAAAATAAACTAAATCGCTGACCCACATTTCAGAAATTTGGATGGAAACTGGCTCGCTGACGTTCCTGCATTAATGATGCAGTTTCTCTCGATTGTTGTGCCAGGAGGAATTGCGCAATTTTTTCCAATCACGGTCAAACCCGAAGCGAGATGATCTGGAAACTGTCGGTTCGAACAATTTATCTCACCGGTTCCGATGAGACAGCTCGCCCCGATGGTAACATCCTTATCGGCAATGACATGATCGAGCAGCGAGCCTTCCTCGATCACACAATCATGCATGATCACAGAATCCCGAACCACTGCTCCTTTACAAATTTTCACACCAGGCGAAAGAATCGAATGATAAACCTCACCTTCGATGGTGCAATATGGGGAGATGATAGAGTTTTTTACACGTGCGGATGCTCCAATATAGCTCGGCGGACGATCGCCGACCATGCCTTCCTCTTCGATATTGGCGCGGCATTTCCAGTCACGCAATCTAAGCTCTGAATCCGGATTTAGAATATCCATATTGGCATCCCAGAACGACTGCAACGTCCCCACATCCTGCCAATAGCCTTTGAATCGATAAGCTAAAACTTTATCGGCATGAATGCTATCCGGAATTATATTTTTGCCAAAATCGTGTCCCTCGCGTTTTTCCAGCGCCTGAATCAGAAACCTGGTATTGAAAACATAAATGCCCATCGAGGCTAAATTGCTCCGGGGTCGTCTGGGTTTTTCTTCCCAGGAAACGATTCTATTCATATCGTCGGTGATGGCAATGCCGAAATGATGCGCAGTCTCAATTGGAACCTCACGAACTGCGATGGTAAGATCGGCTCGAGCTTGTTCATGAAAATCAATGATCGAACGATAATCCATGTAGTAAATATGATCGCCGGAAAGCACGAGCACATTTTCAGGAGCATCGCGATAGATGAAATCCAAATTTTGAGCGATTGCATCCGCAGTGCCCTGGTACCAATCCGAATCTTGCTCGCCGGTTTTGGGCGGCAGAATTTTCGCTCCGCGTTTTCGCCCCACTAAATCCCACGGCGCGCCAGTGCCAATGTGCTTCATCAAAGAAAAGGGTTTGTATTGAGTCAAAATGCCGACATGATCGAGTCCGGAGTTCATAATATTGCTGAGCGTGAAGTCGATAATTCGGAAAATACCGCCAAACGGTACGGCTGGCTTTGCCCGCAATTTTGCGAGAACGTTCAAGCGACTGCCGACCCCGCCAGCCAAAAGCATTGCCGTTGTCCTTTTCATGCTGCTGCTTCCCTGAAAATAGTATAGTATTACAAGTAAAGTCTTTGCTTTTTTTGCAAAGAACTCTTCAAACACAAAGATCACCCGCCTAAAGCGTGAGCTTGGTGTTGAGTATTTTTTTTGCAGCTTCGCTGCGCTGGGTTATCCTGAAATTAATCTGGCTTTAAAAATGAATTAATGATGCTATTTTTAACGATGACTTTGCCCTGGGGAATGATTGTCGATTGCCCGATGACAGTGATCCCATTATCGTCCTGCTGTTCCAGAGAATCATCGCTTTGATGAAGACACCCAATTTCACAATTTTCATTAATGATAATATCGGTATCAAGAATGGATTCATTGACAACACTTTTTTTTCTAACGATTGAATCAAACATAATGATAGATTTACTAATTTTGGCGCCCTCCTCGACAATTACACCGGGAAAGATCACGCTATCGGACACCTGTCCTTTGACAACGCAACCAGTGTAAATGATGCTATTATGGATTTCTGCCGAATCTGCAATGATCGTCGGCGTTCGATCCCGCAAATTACGATGGTCCAAATTTGTCCTCACTTCCCAATGTTTCAAGTCAACCGGAGAATGATCGCTCAACAAATCCATATTCGCCTGCCAGAATTCTTTGATCGTCCGTGAATATGCCCAATAATCATAAAATTTATATCCATACGCGCGATATGATCTTATCATTCGGGGAAGAATATCATGTCCGAACTCAAAAGATGTCGATTTTGAATTCTGAATTAATTCTGCCAATATTTTTCTTAATATTTTTGCGTTGAACAAATAGATGGTCAATGAAGCCCACGTGGATTTTGGATTGGCTGGCTTTTCATGATACGCAGTGATCCTGCCGCCGGTTATTCCATCCTCTTCGTCTATCGCAGCAAGACCAAAGCGATGGGCAGATTGAATCGGCACTTCCTTGAAAACAGCCGTAACATCGGCTTGTTTCGTGAGATGAAAATCAATCAACTCCTGGTAATTCATGTGATAGACGTGATCCCCGGATAATACGAGCACCAGGTCCGGCTGGAACTCATCGATGAACTCGATATTTTGATACACCGCATCTGCTGTTCCCCGGTACCAGTCCGAATTGTGTTCCGATTTAAACGGGGGCAAAACCATTGCCCCTCGATCTCGTCCCACCATATCCCAGGAGCTTCCAATGCCAATGTGGCGCACCAGGGATGCGGAGTGGTACTGGGATAGCACGCCGACTTTTTCGATGCCAGAATGCATGAGATTGCTCAGGGGAAAATCAATAATTCGATACATGCCGCCATACGGCACAGTAGATTTGGGTCGGTTCAGCGTCAGCACCTTCAGCTCGTCAACACGACCGCCAGCCAGGATCATCGCCAGTATTTTTTTCATAGGAATAAAGTCGGGTGAGTAACCTTAAACTCCGCAATTAGCAATTTATTTTAACCTGAATAATTTATCGCGCAGCGAAGCTGCAAACATTTGCTCGACACAAAAACCCTCAACACAAAGACGCGAAGTGAAAACACCAAGCCCACAAAGATAAAAAATAAAGTAACTATTCACCGCTGAGAACGCAAAGGATCGCTGAGAGAACCTTTTCAGGGAAAAGCAAAAAAACAGAATACTCTGCGACCTCAGCGTTCTTAGCGGTTAAAAACGCAACTGAATAGTTACAAAATAAAAATTGTCTAAGTTTTTCTTTGTGTCGTCTTAGTGTTAAAGATTTTTTCAGTTAGAAATTATCAAAAAATGACAAACGATGCAAGCGATTTTTTTTCTTTTTCAGGAATCAAAGAATTATGTTGATAAATAGCTCATTTTTTTTTATCTTATTGTCACTGCTTTGATTCAGGTTAAAATAATTTTAAACGGTTCTTGAATTTCAACCGTCAAATAACTAAGCGATTATGAATGATCCGGATCTAAAACTTGTAAAAAAAGCGAAACAGGGCGACCAGCACGCGTTTGGGAAACTCGTCAAAAAATATCAAAATAAGATTTTATATCTCGCTTATGATTTGGTTGGTAACTACACCGATGCCCAGGACGTTGCTCAAAACACATTTTTGCATGCTTTCAAAAATATTCCGTATTTTAGAGATGAATCAAGTTTTTCGACCTGGATTTATCGAATCGCTACCAATGCGGCGATTGATTTTCAGCGGAGCAAAAAGCGGCGGAGACAAATTTTTATAAATCAATCCAAATATGACGAACAGGACCAACCTTATCTTGAAAACGTAGAGGATCCTGCGGTTTCAATTATTAAAGACCTTGAAAACTCAGACTTGAAAGAATTAATCTCAGAATTGATGGAACAATTATCTCCCCAGCAACGTGCCGCGTTTGTATTAAAGTTTTTTCACGACAAAACCACAGAGGAGATTGCCAAGATTATCGAGTGCAATCCAGTAACTGTGAGAGGACATCTGCTTCGTGCGACAATCAAGTTACGAAAAAAACTAAAGGATGAGCGATGAGTTCCTGCAACCAAAAACATTTCACGGTTGATTATTTTTTTGATGAATTAACAGACGATCAAAAACTAAAGTATGAAAACCACCTGAAACGATGCGAGCTTTGTCAGCAACACCTGGATGCTCTGAAAGGGACTGCAACGGCGGTCAAACGATTTCAGCGCCAACAGCCCGATAAAAAATTTTTGAAGAATTATCATCGTCAGTTACAAGAGCAGTTCTCTTCTGAAAAGAAAAGAACTCCTATCATCGACAAGGTGATCGATATTTTTATCAGAAGACCTTCCATTGCAATTCGAATTGCCGAAGCAGTGGCGCTCCTCATAGTGGGTGTTTTTATCGGAAGAAATTTTGTGTGGCAATCAGAATTTTTACGAACTCCATTGTCGCAATATCAGAATAATTATCAAATTTTGAATGAAGATTTATTGCTAAAAAATTATCTCCGGGAAACTGAAATGGTTTTATTGGATGTCTCCAATTTAGACCCGGTTGAAGATCAAAAAATTATCTTCAATTTAATTCAATCAACAAAATATCGCTACTTGCTGCAAAAAACAGCCCTGCTTAAAAATCAGGCGTATGAATTAGAAGATCAACAATTGATCGAGCTCCTTAATCGAGTCGAGTTGATCCTTTTGGAGCTATGTAATTTAGAAGAGCAAGTCTCTCCAGCAGCGATAGATGAAATCAAGCAGCAGTTGAAAAGATCCTATCTGTTGATGGAGATAAAATCAATAAAGCATCAGGAAATATAATAATATGTTATCAGGAGTGATGAAATAATGAAATCAATTACCAGAGCCTATATTCTATTCCCAATTTTTGTTATAATGATAATGCCATCAATCTCGAGCGCGCAGCAGGATTCCACATTATTTTTTGAGGCGAAGACATTGATGTTCCAGCAGAAATACCAGGATGCGT